>NZ_JBEOSD010000083.1:0-33498 GCF_040302735.1 Streptomyces sp. NPDC097619
ACCACCCCGGCCGTCGCCCGCTGGGACACCGGCGCCGTCCTCAACATCGTCGCCCGCCTCACCGGACCCGAACTCCTCGACCGCATCCTCCACCGCCTCCCCGACGGCTACGCCCTCCTCTTCGGCCGCGCCGAACCCCGCCGCCCCCAACACGCCGCCGCCTGAGCGACAGGCACCTCACCCCGTCCCGACACAGGTCCCGGTGGGAACCGCGCCGCCACTATGCGGGGTCACCCCCGAGCGCTTCGGGGGATGCGGTTCCCACCAGGCGAGACCTCTCTTCACCAGTGATCACTTGCTTGCCTAAAGTGACAGATGGGTGTGCGGTAGCGGTGTGGGGGGATGTGCATGGTCGAGTACGAACGTGTCCTGTTCGTGGTCGATACGACAGGGGACGACCAGGGTTGGGGCGCTGTTCCGGCAGAGGCGACGAGGGCCTCTCCCGCCTTCACGCACGGGAGGCAGGGATCGGTGAATCCCGCAGGCGAGTCGGAGAGCGAGCCGTGGGAGACCCCGCCGACGTGGGAGCCCTTGTGCTGACATCGGGAACTACTCCTGCGCCGCACTGACCCGCTGGGGCGACGCAGGCCGGCGTGGAGCTGGGCGCGACGGCCACCCTGAGGTGGCGGTTCGCGCGAGGCTCCTGCCTCCTCGCCACCGTCTCCTCCCGGGTTGACTTCGCCTCCCGTCACCCCCGACCACGGAACGGACCCGGCGGATCCGGCGCCCCGGACGGCACACCCTCCCCGCCCGTGGACGGGGGTACAGAAGGGTGCGCCTCGGGGCGTGGGCGTCAGCAGGAGAGGTTGTTGCCCGGGGTGACGCCGAGGATGGCGGCGAAGCTCTGGTAGGCGTTGATCCGACTCTGGACCTGTGCCGGATTGCCGCCGTTGCATTCTATGGAGCCGTTGATGCTGCGTATGGTCTCGCCGAAACCGGCCCCGTTGACCATGGCGTTGTGGGCGGTCATGGTGCCCGGTCCGTTCTGGGTGTTCCAGTACCACAGGCCGGTCTTCCAGGCGACCGCCGCGTCGGTCTGCACGAGGTTCGGGCTGTTCAGGAGATTGATCCCGAGCGCGTCGCCGGCGGCCTTGTAGTTGAAGTTCCAGCTCAGCTGGATGGGCCCGCGGCCGTAGTACGCGGCCTGGCCCGCCGGGCAGCCGTACGGCTGGGTCGTGTCGCAGTAGTGCGGGTAGTTCGCGGTGTTCTGTTCCACCACGTGGACGAGTCCGCCGGTCTCGTGGTTGACGTTGGCCAGGAACGCGGCGGCCTCCTGCCTCTTCACCGTGTCCGAGCCGGTGTTCGCGAAGCCCGGGTAGGACGACAGTGCGTTGACCAGCCCAGCGTAGGTGTAGAAGGAGTTTCGGCTCGGAAACATCTGATTGAACTGGGCCTCGGAGACCACGAAGCCGCCCGGGTTCGGGTTCGTCGGGCTCGGCGTGGGAGTGGGCTCACCTGCGCAGGTGTAGGGGCTCCAGAACCAGGTGGATATGGTCGGGTCGTAGCCCGGGTTGTCGTGGGTGGCGATGTAGTACCGCCCGTTCGGGCTGTACTTGACGACCGATCCGGTGGCGTACTGGGTTCCGGCGGCCCACGTCGGGTGGCTGCAGGTCGTGGGGGTGGTCGGGGTCGGACTCGGCGTGGTGCCGCCCCCGCCCCCACAGGTGCCCTGGTCGGCCCAGACCCCCGAGCCGCCGGCGGAGGGCGCCTCGCCCTGAGTCCACCACTTGGCCTGCCAGTTGCGGCCGTTCGAGGAGGCGGACATGCCGCCGGTGTAGACGGTGGAGGCGGAGTAGGGGGCGGCGCACTCCGCCGCGTAGGCCCGGGAGTCGAACGGGGTGAGGGCGCCGAGACCCGCGACGGTGACCGCGGCAGCCGACATGGCGATGAGCCTTTGTTTGGACACGTACCACTCCTCGGAGGACAGGGGCCTCGCCGCTATGGCGGGGACGTCCCACCCAAGCTAGAAGTTGGTCTGGACCATTGAGGATCCCCCGTGAGTGAACAACCCCTGTAGCTCGCAAGGGGGATGCGCCAGCGCAGACATGTTCCCCCGCCCTTCCAACCGTCATCACTTCTGGGTACGCGTGGAGCGCCTCACCGCGCACGCGAACTCCTGGTCGCCGGTCTGCGCATCCCCCGCGAGAGTGACAGGCGCTGTCCCTGCGCGGGTGATCCCCGCAGCTGTGTGGATTCCTACCGTGTTTCTCGGATCGCCACACGGTGCCACCGCGACAGGAGACCAGCATGGACGCCACGTCCAAGACTCAGCCCGACATCGGATCCGACACCGGTCCCGGCGCGGACCGACGCAGCCGGTGTTGGGCCCGGTTCACGAGTTCGCCGCTGGGCCGGTTGGTGATCGGCCTGGTCGGCATCGGCCTGGTCTCGGGTCTGACCGCCACCGGCCCGGGTCCGATCCCGGTGCTGGGCGCCGCCGTGGCGGTCGCCGTGTACTGGTGGGTGACGCACCGGGTCGCCGGGCGTCCCGTTCCGGAGATCGCACGGCGCGGTGCCGTCCGGGAGGCTGCGCTCGGTGGGGGGATCGGCCTGGGCTTCATCCTCGTACCGGTGCTCATCCTGACCCTCTTCGGGGGCTATTCGTTCTCCCGGGCGGGCCATGGGTTCCTGCCGGTGCTGTGGACGACCGTCGTGGTGCAGATCGGCGGCGCGGTCACCGAGGAACTGCTGTTCCGCGGTCTCGCCCTCCGAGCCTTCGAGGAGATGTGGGGCAGCGGGGCCGCCGTCGTCATCACCTCTCTCTTCTTCGGCGTCGCCCACCTCGGCGCCGAGGAAGCCACGTTGTGGAGCGCGCTCGCGATAGCCGTGGAAGCAGGGGTGCTGTTGGGAGCCGCGTTCCTCTGGCGGCGTAGCATCTGGTTCGTCGCCGGGCTGCACTTCACCTGGAACGCAGCCGAACAGCTGCTCGGCATACCGGTCTCCGGACACACCCCGGAAGGCTGGTTCACCCTGGATGCCCACGGCCCCGCCTTCCTGACCGGCGGTGGCTTCGGACTGGAGGCATCGATCCTGCCCGTCCTGCTCGGAGCGGCCATCGCCGCCTGGATGCTGCGCCGGGCCCGAACCAGCGGCGGGATCAAAACCCGCACCCGTGCCGCCTGCTGAGAGCGGCCGAACCCCAGGAGACCAAGTGGCGACCGCTCGCGCATCGGCCGGACTGCAATCACTGCGGGCGCCCTACCACTGGTGGCGGCAACAAAAGTCCGTCGTCCAGGACGCCGTCCTCGCCCTGACACTCACCGGTCTGGCCTTCGTACCCAACCTTGCCCACGTCGGTGGACAGATCGGGGATCTGCCACAGCGGCCGCAGAACGCCCCGGCCCTGGTCCTGGTCCTCGCCCAGACTCTACCCACGGCCGCCCGGCGGCGGCGACCCGCGGGGACGCTTGCGGTCGTCGCCATCGCCTTCGCCGCGCACCAGGCGGCGGGCTTGCCCACCACTTTCGCGAGCCTGGGCCTGTACCTGGCGCTGTACTCCGCAGGCGCCCACGAGCCGCGCCACCGACGCGATGTCGTAGTGGTCTTGAGCGCCGGATACGCGGTGCTCGCCCTCACCCTGCACCGCCTCGGCTCGCCACAGAGACTCATGGACTATCTCGCCTTCTATCTGTTCCTGGCCGCGTTCTGGCTCGTGGGGAGGACCGTGCGCAAGCACCGGATACAAGAAGCGGACCGACGACGACTGGTCGCCGAGGTGGCCACGGCCACCGAGAGAGCACGGATCGCCCGCGAACTCCACGACGTGGTCACCCACCACGTCACAGCCATGGTGATCCAGGCCGACGCCGCACAGTTCCTCCTTACCTCCGCCCCCGAACGCGCCGGCGAGTCGCTCACGTCCGTCAGCGACACCGGCCGCCGAGCCCTCACCGACCTGCGCCACCTCCTCGGCGTCCTGGAAGCGACCGGAGAGTCCGCCCGCGCACAGCAGACGACCGAACACGATCGATCCCCGACCCTGGGACAGATGGGCGACCTCGTCGACCAGACCCGCAGATCCGGCCAGCCGATCACGTTCACCGAGCGGGGCGAGCGCCCACCGCAGAGCGCGGAGGTCGAACTCGCCGCGTACCGCGTGGTGCAGGAAGCGCTCACCAACGCCGTCAAGTACGCGGCCGGGCACCAGACGCACGTCCAGTTGCGCTACACCGAAGGGCACATCGAGATCAGTGTGACAACCGACGGCCCACCTGAAGCACCAGCCCCTGACCAGCCGCGGCCCGGAGGCGGCGGACGGGGCCTGGGCGGACTGCACGCACGCGTGATCATGCTCGACGGTCACTTCGGGGCCGGCCCCCGGCCGGAAGGCGGGTTCGAGGTCCGGGCCACCATCCCCTTCCAGACCGGACAGGTGTGAACCCCATGAGCTCCGAACCGGACCCCATCCGCGTCCTGGTCTGCGACGACCAGGCTCTCGTCCGCACGGGCTACTCCACGATCTTCTCCGCACAACCCGACATGGAAGTCGTCGGCGAAGCCGCGAACGGACACGAGGCGGTTGCGGCCTCACGCCTGCTCGCCCCCGACGTGGTCGTGATGGACATCCGCATGCCCCTCTCGGACGGCATCCAAGCCACCCGCCGACTCGCCGGCCCCGACATCAAGGACACCGATCCACCGAAGGTCCTGGTCGTCACCACCTTCAACGTCGACGCCTACGTCTACGACGCCCTGCGCGCCGGGGCCAGCGGCTTCCTCCTCAAAGACGCCCCCCGACAGAACTGGTCAACGCCATCCGCACGGTCGCCCGCGGCGACGCCCTCCTCGCACCCGCAGTCACCCGTCACCTCATCGGCCACTTCGCCGGACACCTACGCCCCGCCGACAACGCCCGGTCCGGTAGAAACGATGTCATCCGCGCATTGACCCCTCGCGAACTGGAAGTGCTCCAGTACGTTGCCGAGGGCCTCTCCAACACGGAAATAGCCACTAAAATGTACATAGCACCTGAAACAGTGAAAACCTACGTATCCCGCATTCTCGCCAAACTCGGTCTACGCGACCGCGTCCAGGCCGTTGTCCTCGCCCACCGCACAGGACTGACATCAGACATGTCATGAGCATCCGATCGGCCGATCGGATGCTCATGGGTGTCGACCTCCTGTAATCCTGCACAGTCGATGTCTGCGCAGCGGGGCGTGCTGGTGCCGCTGCCTGCTCCCGGCCGCCAGTGGGCAGCCGTGCGGCAGGGTTGCCGCGCTCCGCCGCCCCGCCTGCGATGCCTGAGCACCGGCGGTGTCGGGTGCCGCTCTTCCGGGGTCCTGGATGTCGCCTGGCCGACCAGCCGCGGCAGCGCCTTTCGGCCGGCAGTGTCGCGCCTTCGAGGAGGTCACCGCGCATGGGAACGGGATCGTTTTGCAGTTCGCTCGTCTTCTCACCCGCCACGGCAGGGAGGCGAGCGCCTGTACGGCCCAAGGCACGTCGGAACGTTGAGCCGACCTCTCGCCGCTAGCCAGGGCGGCCCTCGACGACGGCGGCCGATCCCACCGCCCTCCGTCGTGATCGTGTCCTGCGTTCGCGCCTTCGGCTTCTTCGCGCGCTCGCGCGGCCGTCTTCATCATCCGCCCGCGCGTCCGCAAGTCAGCGGGCGGGCTGCGGGGGAGAAGCGACGGGGGCCGCCCCGGCTTCAGCGAGTTCCAGCCGCAACCCCCCGATCAAGGCGCGCAGGCCGATGTCGAAGGCCAGGTTCGCCCGGCCTTCTCGTGGAGATTCCTCGAGTGCGGCCGACAGCCGAGGGTGGGAGGGGCTTCCGTCCGGTAGGTCGATCATCTTCTCCGGAGCGCTCAGGTCCAGGACAGACCCGAGGATGAAGGACTCCAGTGCGGTCAGGACCCCGAGGGCCTGACCGGTGGGCCACCCCGAGGCCTCCAAGGCCGTCACGATCGTCTCGTACTCGTCCAGCACCACGAGGCTGCTCACCGGTGTCACCGCGAGGAGCTTCACGGTGTTGGGGTGACGGGCGAACGCCTGCCGGTAGGAGCGCGCCCACGCCTCCAGGGCGAGGTCCCAGGGGAGTCGCCCCATGGAGGATGCGTCGACCTCTGCGGCGATCAGCTCGCGTACGCCCTGCACCACCTCCTCCCGGCTGTTGACATGGTTGTACAGCGACGGCATCCGCACGCCCATTTCCCTGGCCAGTCTGACCAGGCTGAATGCGTCGGGCCCCTCACGATCGATGAGGTCCAGTGCCGTCCGGTGGATCACCTGGGTGCTGAGCAACGCCTGCCGAGGGCGGCCGGCTCGCCGGGGAGTGGATTCCATAGGGATCCCACCCTACTGACGTCTGGTCGGATGCCGGGCGGGGACCACCGGGGCCGCGGGCGGAGCGCTACAGGGGTGCTCCTGCGCGGTGTCCGGGGCGTCCGCTCCGATTGCACGCAGGTCCATTGCGGACGTACGGGTCGCGACGGACCGACGGCTTCCCCGCGTCAGAGGACTCGGAAAACATCGACGCAACCCCTACCTGTACGGCGGCTCCGGCGCTACCGTGCTCCAAAACTTCAGGGTGTAGTTTTTGGGCGATCGGAATCCGACTCCATGCCTCCATCCCGTCTGGCCCGTGCGCTCCCGGCAGCGGTCACGCCGCAACGGACCCGCCGGGCCCGGGGCCAGGGACAACCGCTCCGCCCTCTTGCCACCGACGCCCGCGTCCCCCGACCGCATGCCGGTGGGGCGTGGGATGCCCTCATCCGCACGCGCGCCCATCAGCCGAGGAGACAGCATGAACGACGACGCACTGGGAATGGGACGCCGCATCACGCGACGTGACTTCCTTGACGGAATGGCCCTGGCGGCAGGCGCGGTCGCCGCCGACGGCCTCCTGGGCACGGGGTCCGCTCGGGCGGCCACACCGACGGGCGCGACGACGTACCCTCCGGCCCTCACCGGGATGCGCGGCAGTCACGCGGGTTCCTTCGAGATCGCGCACGCGCTGCGGGACGGTACCTTCTGGGAGCAGGCGGGTACGCCGCTCGACACCGGCGAGGTCTATGACCTGGTGGTCGTGGGCGCGGGGATCAGCGGTCTCTCGGCCGCCCACTTCTACCTGCGCGACGTGAATCCGAGGGCCAAGGTCCTCGTACTGGACCCGCACGACGACTTCGGCGGGCACGCGAAACGGAACGAGTTCAAGGTCGGCAACAGGACCCTCATCGGGTACGGGGGGTCGCAGTCGATCGACTCGCCGGCCACCTACCCCGCGGAGGCCGCGACCCTGCTGACCGACGTCGGGATCGACGTGCGGAAGTTCTACGACTACTTCGACCGGGACTTCTACGAGCGCAACGGAGCCGGTGGTCGTGCCACGTTCTTCGCCGGGGAGAAGTGGGGGAGCGATCACGTGACCCTCGGGCGCACCATGACCGAGATCATGGCGGGCGCTCCCCTGGACACCGGGTCCAAGAACCAGTTGATCAACCTGCACGAGCGCCCCATCGACTACCTGGCGGGTCTCACGCCGGAACAGAAGCTGGACCGGCTGCGCAAGCTCTCCTACGGCTCGTTCCTGAGTCAGGTCGTGGGGCTCACCGGCGGAGCCTACCGGTACATGCTGCGGTCCGGGATCGCGGCCACCGGAGTGAACGCCGACCAGTTCCCGGCGCTGGACGCGGCGGCGAGCGGCTACGCCGGCACGCGTGAACTGGGGCTCGACTACTCCAACGGGCCCTGGTGGGGGCTGGCCAAGACCGGGCAGCGGTTCTGGTACGCGCACGAGCCGTACATCTTTCACTTCCCCGACGGGAACGCGTCCGTCGCGCGGTCCCTGGTGCGCAGGCTCGTCCCGGCGGCACTGCCCGGGCGGACGATGGAGGACCTGATCACCGCGCGTTGCGACTACTCCCAGCTCGACAGGGCGGGCTGCAGCACGCGAATCCGCTTGAAGTCGACCGTGGTCCGTGCGACTCAGGACAAGGTCCTTTACGTCGTCGGTGGCCGGCTGAAGCAGGTGCGCACGAGCAACACCGTGCTCGCATGCTGGAACTCGATGATCCCGCACATCGTGCCCGAGATGAGCGAAGCGCAGAAGGCCGCGGGACACGAGGCGGTCAAGTACCCGCTGATCTACGCGAACGTGGCGCTCACGGACTGGCGGGCGTGGCAGCGCCTCGGGGCGAGCTCCATATCCTTCCCCGACGGCTACTGGGCCGACGCCTCGTTGGACTTCCCCGTCAGCATGGGCGATTACCGGTTCGCCCGTACCGCGGACGATCCGGTGCTGGTGCACTTCGCCGCGGGGCTCACCGAGCCGGGCCTCTCACCGCAAGCCGGTGCCAAGGCCGGGCGGGGCAAGCTCGCACGCACCCCGTTCGAGGACCTCGAGCGCAGCATCCGGGACCTTCTGGCGCGGGTGCTCGGCCCCCACGGCTTCGACCCGGCGGCGAACATCGGCGCGATCACTGTCAACCGCTGGGCCCACGGGTACGCCCGCTACTACGGCCTTCCGTTCGACTCGGCCTTCTGGCCGGAGGGTCCGACGCCCGCCGACGTCATCGGAACACCGGTCGGCCGGATCACGGTGGCCACGACCGACCAGGCCAACCACGGATTCGTCGACGGTGCCATCGAGTCCGCCTACCGCGCCGTGAGGCACCTCGACGGGTGACGCTCGCGCCTGGTCCGTCCCGCGTCGGGGCGGACCAGGCGGGGCGGACCCGTCACGTCGAGAGCTCACGCTCCAGGCCCCGGATCAGTGTCTCGACGGACGCCGTGAAAGAGGCGTCGACGCGCGCCGACTCCGATTCCCACCGCGTGCTCTCCGCCGTCAGTTCGGCCCCTCCGGGAAGATCCTCGGGCCAGGACTGCCGGGCCCCTGATCGGGTGAGGGCCGAACCCAGCGTCAGCGCGTCCACCAGGTCGATGACCTGTGACGCGCGGGTGGGGGAGAAGTCGCTGGTCATCAGCTTGTGTGCCAGCTGGGTGTAGGTCGCCAGAACCCGCTCCGAGTCGATGGGCACCTGTGCCAGCAACTGGATGAGCCCCGGGTGGTCCGTGAACACCTTGTGATGGGTCGCGGCGACGGCTCGGATCGCGTCCTGCCAGCCCATGCGGTCCAGCCCGTGGGTGGGATAGGCGGCGACGATGCGGTCCCGGAGATGGTTGACCAACTCCTCACGCGAACCGACGTGGTTGTACAGCGACGACACATGGACGTCCAGCTCGCGGGCGATCCGGCCGACGCTGAACGGCTGTCCCTCCCGGACAAGTCGCCAGGCGGTCTCGATGATCGCGTTCTCGTTCAGGAGGGGAGACGTCGGGCGGCCTCGCCGGACGGGGCCCTGAGGGGGGGAGCTGCTCATCGGAACAACATAACCAGAAACCGGCGGGCGCAGGCATCTGGTGCCGCCCACCGTTAACCAATACCATCTGTTTTTGTTAACCAATGCCATTGGTTAACCAGTTGGCGGCCCTGCCGTGGCCGCACCCATCAGTGAGAAGAGGCACGAGTGCCGGCCGCAGAGAACGCCACCATCTCCGAGATCCAGGACGCCATCGCCGCAGGCGAGCTCACCCGTCACGAGGTGGTCTCACGCCATCTGGAGCGCATCGAGGCCCACAACGGAGTGATCAACGGCTTCGTCGAGTTGAGGGCCGAAGAAGCCCTTTCCGAGGCCGCCGCGGCCGACGCCGCCCACGGACGGAGGATCGCGGGCCCGCTGGACGGCGTGCCCTTCTCGGTCAAGGACTCCTACTCGGTTGCCGGGCTCCGACGCACCGACGGCCTGCCCGTCAACAAGGAGAGCGTCCAGGGCAGGGACGAGCTGACCGTGCAACGGCTCCGCCGAGCCGGCGCACTGATCCTCGGACATGCCGCGATTCCGGACCTGTGCATCCGGTGGAACACCATCAGTGGGCTGTACGGCACGACCGTGAACCCGCGCGACCACACCCGTACGGCCGGGGGCTCGTCCGGCGGCGACGCGGCGAACGTGGCGGCCGGATTCGCGACCGTCGGCATCGGGGGCGACCTCGGCGGCTCGATCCGGGTCCCGGCCTCCTTCTGCGGGATCTACGGCTTCCGGCCTGGTGCGGGCCGTGTGGCCGAGTACAACCCCAACGAGGTCTCCCCGGACGGCATCTCCCACGAGGTCATGTGCGAGATCGGACCCTTGGCCAGGAGCGTCGGGGACATCCGGATCACCTACGAAGTGATCAAGGGGCACCACCAGCGGGACCCGGCCAGTGTGCCGGTCGCCCGACGACCGGCCCCGGAGTCGGGACGCGTCGCCGTGCTCCGGCACGAAACGGGCGCCGTACTGGACCCGGCGATCGAGCGTTCCCTCGATGAAGTGGCGACGATCCTGACCGCGGAGGGGTACACGGTCGAGGAACGGGTGCTACCGGACCTCCGCCGCGCACCGGACGTGTGGGCACAGATCATCGGCACCGAACTCATCCGCGACTACCTGCCCACCATCGGCGACCACGTCATCGACAGCGGGCGGGTCCACATCGAGGAGATGTTCGGCGCGTACGAGGTCGGCTCCGACGTGAGCGCCTACCTCGGCGCCTGGCGGGAGCGTCGGCTCCTCCAGGGAACCCTGCTCGCCGCGATGGAGGACCACCCCCTCATCATCGCTCCTGTGGCCGGCATGCCCGCCCCGCACCTCGACTTCGACCACCACATCGGACGCGAGGCGTCCGTCGCCCTGCTCGACCGGATGCGTTGCGTCCCCTGGGTCAACCTCTTCAGTCTGCCCGGCCTCGCTCTGCCCAACGGCATCCAGATCGTCGGCCGTCGATTCGCCGAGAACGAGGTCCTTGCCGCGGGGGCCGCCGTCGAACGACACCTCCCCCGCGTCGACATCGCCTCCCTCTGAACACCACGAAAGGCCCGTTCATGAGACGATCCCTCACCGCCCTGGCCACTGCGGTCATGGTCTCCCTGCTCAGCTCATGTACCACCGGCAGCCCCGGGGGCACCGCCGCGACGACCGCCACCGTGACGATGGACGCCCCGAACACGATGGACCCGCGCAAGGCGCTCGCCCTGCCCGACTTCCAACTCGCCCGCCTGAGTTACGACACCCTCGTCCGCCGGGACGAGGGAGGCATCGTGCCCGGCCTCGCCGTCGCCTGGAAGGCGTCTCCGTCTCGTGTCGACTTCACCCTCGGACAGGGCGCCACCTGTTCCGACGGTACCCCCATCACCCCCCGGATCGTGGCGGACTCCATCAACTCCTTCGTCGAGAACGGCGAGGCGTCCACCCTCGCCTCCCTCTTCGGCGGAACGAAGCCGACCGCCACCGCCGAGGGCCCGTCGACCGTGGTCGTCACGACCGACGCTCCCTGGGCCGAACTTCCCCAGGCGTTCAGCGTTGCCGCCACCGGCATCGTCTGCCCCAAGGGCTTGGCGGCCGACAAGGCTCTGGCCAGGGGCCCGGTCGAGGGATCGGCTTCCGGCCCCTACATCCTGACGAGTTTCGAGAAGGGCGTGCGGTACGTCTTCACCCTTCGCGACGACTACACGGCCTGGCCGAAATGGAAGTCCAAGGTGGACGGAGCCCCGCCGAAAACCATCGAGTACCTGGTGGCACCGGACCCCTCCGCCACGGCCAACATGATGATGTCCGGTGACCTCGACCTCGCCCGGATCATGCCGGACTCCCGGACCCGCTTCGACGGTTCGCCGGACGTCACCCTGACCAGCCACCCCTTCGGCACCTTCTTCCTCGTGTTCAACGAACGCGAGGGCAGCCCGTTCGCCGATCGCGCCAAGCGCGTCGCCGTGGCCCAGGCAGTCGATCGCAAGGCGTTGAACCAGTCCGCACTCGACGGCACGGGAGCGCTGGGCGTGACGCTCGCCAATCCCGGCAACACGTGCGTCCCGAAGTCCAACGACGCGCTGATAGAAGGGGATCCAGGAGCCTCGGCCCGAGCGCTGCGCGGCGCGAAGATCAGGATCCTGGGCGCCCAGGTCATCGGTGCCGGTGGCGCCGGCAACGTCTACCTCCAGGAAGTCCTCCGGAAGGCGGGAGCCGAGGTCGAACTGGACAACGTCGACATCGGGACGTGGGTGTCGAAGGCATTCGGCCAGCCGAACACCTGGGACGTGACGATCTTCCCGGACCTCAACTTCCTCGGCTCGCTCGCCAACACCCTGCCGCTCTTCCTCGGACCCGACGCCCTCGAAGGCGGCCCCAACCTCGGCGGCGTGGACAACCCCGTCACGGCCGCCGCCTTCGACAAGGCGCGCGCCGACACGGACGAGACCTCCCGCTGCACCCTCTACAACAAGGCCACCGACGCGCTGATCGCGCGGGCGGACGCCGTTCCGCTCGTCACCGAGCAGTACATCTATGCACAGCGCAAGGGCTTCAAGGTCTACATGCTCGGCGGCTCGCTGGACGACCACATCTTCCGCATCGTCGACTGACCCCTGCTCCCGGGCCGGCCGCCCTTCGCGCCGGCCGGCCCGGCACGTCCCCGGAGACCCACAGTGAGCACCACGATCCCGGTGTCGATCGACACCACCCCGCGCGGCCGCACGATCACCACCCGGCGCGCGTTCGCCCTCCGCCGCGGACTCGGATTCCTCCTGGCCTCGGCCTTCCTTGTCCTGGTCACCTTCCTGATCATCCCGTTGCTCCCCGGCGACCCTGCCCGAGCCGTCCTGGGCACCCGTGCCACCCCGGAAGCCGTCGCGGCCCTGCGCGACAGGTTCGGACTCGACGACCCGCTCCCGGTCCGCCTCGGCGACTACGTCGGAGGACTGCTGCACCTCGATCTCGGGGTGTCCTACCGGTACGGAACGTCCGTGTCGGAGACCATCACCACGAAGCTGCCCTACACCCTCACTCTCACGGCCCTCGCCATCGGCGTCGTACTCGCCGTCAGTGTGCCCCTGGGCGTGGTGATCGGCGTCCTCACCCGTGGAGGCCGCCGTCCTCGGCTCGCCCTCGGCTTCGGTGCCGTGGCGGGATTCATGGCCTCCGTGCCTGGCTACGTCACGGGCACCCTGCTCATCGTCGTCATGTCGATCTGGCTCGACCTGCTGCCGCCGGGCGGCGCCATGCACCCTTCCAGCGCGGTCCTGCCTGTACTGTCCCTCGCCCTCGGTCCTCTCTTCGCCGTCGCGCGGGTCGTCCGGCAGGAAACCCAGAACGTGATCTCACAGGACTTCATGCGCACCGCCCGCGGCCGGCGCCTGAGAGCCACAAGGCTCTACGCCGTCCACGCCCTGCCCAACCTGTTGACCAGCACGCTGACCCTGTGCGGACTGATCATCTCGGGCATGATCGGCGCGGCGGTCGTGGTCGAGAGCGTCTTCAACTATCCCGGCATCGGACAGGAGATCGTCCAAGCCATCATCTACAAGGACTACCCGGTGGTCCAGGGGATCGTCCTCGTCCTGGGCCTGTTGGCCATCCTCGTCAACCTGCTCATCGACGCGGTCCTCGGACTCCTCGATCCGCGCACGCTGGGAGAGAGCCATGTCTGACACCGAACGTCGTCCCGTGGCGCTCGCGGTGGGGAGCACCATGGCGGTGATCCTCGTACTCGTCGCCATCGTGGCCCCCTTCTTCCTCACGGACGCGGCGACCGGACTGACCGACCGGGTCCGTCAAGGGCCCACTGCCGCGCACTGGTTCGGCACCGATCAGTTCGGCAGGGACATCCTCGCGCGCGCACTGGTGGCCACACGGCTGACACTGATCATGGCGATCGCCGCGACCGCTCTCTCGGTGGTCTGCGGAGTGGTCGTCGGCGGTGCGGCGGTCTTGCTGCCCGCGCGTCCGAAGGAGGCCGTGCTCCGCTGCATCGACGCCTTCGTCGCCTTTCCCCCCTTCATCCTCGCGCTCGTCATCGCCGCGATCCTCGGTCCTGGAACCTGGTCCGCGGTCACGGCGATCGGACTCGCAGGCATACCGAGCTTCGCGAGGCTCAGCTGCACCATGAGCGCTTCGGTGCTCAGCAAGGACTTCGTGGTCACGGCACGACTCCTCGGCGTCCGCCGGCCCGCCATCTTCCGGCGCCACGTCCTCCCGAACATACTCGGCGCTTTGCTGATGGTCGTGACCTCCAGCTTCGCGCTGACCCTACTGGAGATCTCCAGCCTCTCGTTCCTCGGTCTCGGAGTGCAGAGCCCCCAGTTCGACTACGGACGGGTCCTCAACGAGGCGCTCGCGACGATCTATGTCCAACCCTGGGGTGCCGTCGCACCCTCGATCCTGCTGGTGTACGCGGGCATCACCGCCATGCTCATCGGAGACGGACTCGGGGCACGTATGAACCCTTCGTCCGTCCTCCGCCGGCGACCCCGATCCTCCCGGACCACGGCACAGGGCCCGGCTCATCCGGATGCGCTGATGGAGGTCACCGACCTTACCGTCACCACCCCCGAGGGCAAGGTCCTCGTGGACGCCGTCTCGCTCGCCATCGCTCCCGGAGAAGTGCTCGGACTGGTAGGTGAGTCGGGCTCGGGCAAGTCGACCACGGCCATGGCCATCGCCCGCCTGCTCCCCGAGGACCTGTCCGTCCACGCTTCCACGCTGCGTCTGGACGACCTCGACCTCCTCGGCGAGCCGTCCGCGCGACGTCTGGCCACCGAGATCGGGCTGGTCTACCAGGACCCCGGCACGACCTTCAACCCCGCTCTTCGCATGGGACCCCAGCTGACGGAGACCGTACGCGTGCACCTCGGGAGGAAGCGGCGCGAGGCCGAGCGGTCGACGGTCGCCGCCCTCGCGCACGTCCAGGTACGGGACGCCGACCGGCGCATGAGGCAGTACCCGCACGAACTGTCCGGCGGGATGTTGCAGCGGGCCACCATCGCGACCGCGATGCTCAGTGACCCGAAGCTCGTCATCGCCGACGAGCCGACCACGGCGCTCGACGTCACGGTCCAGGCTCAGGTGCTCCGGCAGTTCAAGCGCATCAATCGAGAGAACCACACCGCGATGCTGTTCATCTCACACGACATCGCGGTCGTCACCGCCCTGTGCGACCGGGTCCTCGTCATGCGTGACGGGAGAGTGGTCGAGGAACTCCGGGCCGCCGACCTCGCAGCCGGCGACGTATCCCACCCGTACACCCGTCAACTCTTGAACGCGACCCCGGCGTTCGTCCGATCCGACCCGAAGGGGACCGAGACGTGAACACCGAGACTCCGTCCATGCGCGCACGCCCTCCCCTCCTCGAAATCGACGGGCTCAACGTCCACCTGGGCACTCCCAGGAAGCGCATCCTCAAGGACGTCGGGCTCGCCCTGAGAGCCGGCGAGACCCTTGGACTGGTGGGAGAGTCCGGTTCGGGCAAGTCGACGTTGGCCAAGACCCTCGTCGGTGTCCACCGGCCTTCGAGCGGCAGCGTCCGGTTCGGGGGGCGGGATTGCCTCCTGGCCACGGGCAAGGAGCGTGCCCGCCTGCGCCGGGAGATCCAGTACGTCCCACAGGACCCCTATTCCTCACTCGACCCACGGCGGACGATCGGCGAGACCATCGCCGAGGCCCTCGACCCCCGCCACCCGAGAGTCCCGACGTACCGTCAGAGGATCGTCGAGCTGCTGGGCCTCGTCCGGATCGACGGTTCCGCCCTGGACCGATACCCCCGACAGTTCTCCGGCGGACAGCGCCAACGCATCGCCATCGCCAGGGCACTGGCCGTGGAACCCTCGCTCATCATCGCGGACGAGATCACCTCGGCACTCGACCTGTCCACGCAGGCCGAGGTGCTGAGCCTCCTGGCCGACCTCAAACGGTCGATGGGGCTGACGCTCGTCTTCGTCTCACACGACCTGGCCGTCGTCAGAAGCATCAGCGACTCCCTGCTCGTCCTCCTGCACGGCGAAGTGGTCGAGTACGGCGACGCCCACGAAGTCTTCGAGGCGCCGGCATCCGACTACACCCGCACGCTGATCGCCTCGGCGCCCGGTGCGCCCGGCTTCTCGCTGGACTGATCCGATCCCGACGCGCCGGGTCGCCCCGCGACCGGGGAGCGGTATCCCGCACCCGGTCCGCGCCTCCGGACGGAAGCCATCTTCACGGCTTCGACGCCCCCGAACTTCCGTCAGACGGAAGGGTGCGGGACGGGCCGCCGTGCGGGCTGCCAGTCTCGGTCCGTTCGTTCCGGCCCGCATTCTCGCCGCGCCCTCCGTCCGCGCCGGTCACGAGGGCTCTCCCCGCCTGTCCGGAGGGGCGCCAGGGGGCATGGCCGAGCGGCCTCCCCACGACGCGGCTCGCAACCGCGGGCGCGGCGCACGGCGCGTTTCGGCTCCCCACGGGCTCGCGGTGGGGAGCCGATGGCCGTTCCGCCTCTCGGTACCGGCGGGACGGCGTGTCGGGAGCGACGCCGTCCACGGGCCGCGGACCGGCACCCGGACGAGGGCCACGGCCCCACCATCGACCAGCGAAGGCATCTGATGCACTACAGAGAACCCCGATCCACCGGCATTCCGCCCGGTGCCCCGGCCGGCGGTCCGAGACCGTCTCTTGCCGACCTCGACGAGACGGCACGCCGGCTGCTCCTCGGCAACATCGTCCTCCTGGCCCTCGGCCTGGTCGCATCGACCCTCCTGCCCGGCATCGCCCGGACACCGGTCGGCGGCGACTTCACAGTCGGACTCCTCTGGGGGTTCGCGCAGATCACCCTCTTCACCACCACCGCGTGGCGGTGCGCCCGGCGCCTCGCCCATCCGACCGACGCGATGACGGGCGCCGACATCGCCGCCGTGCGGGCCACGGACAACGCCCGAGACGACGGAGGTCGGCAGTGGGATCGATGACACGACAGCTCGCCGGATCGTCCGCTCTCGTTCCGATCGGCTCGGACGTCAGGGGACCTGTGATCATCGTCTTCCTGGTGTTCGTCGGTATCTCCCTGCTCTGGCTCTTCACCCTCTCCGCGGCGCAGGACGACGGTTCCGAGAAGCTCTACCTCGCGGACCGTTCCCTTTCCCCGCTCCTCAACGGCGTGGCCCTGGCCGGTGAGCTCATGTCGGTGGTCACCCTCCTCGCCGTGCCGGGAGCGATCGCGCTGTTCGGATACGACGGGTTCGTCTTCGCCATCGACGGCATGCTGGCCCTTGGCATCGTGTTCCTGCTGGCGAGAAGGATCCGGGACAGCGGTCGCTACACCCTGGGAGGTGTCTTCGCGCTGAGGGTCCCGGGGCGAGCTCCGCGTATCGCGGCGATCGTGGTGGCTCTCGCCGTGACCATCCCGCTCCTGCTCATCCAACTACGCGCCGCAGGCATCGCCGCGTCCCATTTGATCGGTCTGCCCACCATCGAAGCCCAAGCGGCCTGCACCGTCCTGATGGGCCTTCTCGTGGCCTGCTGCGCCGTGGTGGCCGACCTCCGTGGCTCCAGCACGATCCACGTCGTCAAAGTGCTCGTCGCGCTGCTCACGCTCGCCGCGCTCGTGGTCCTCGCGCTGAGCGAGTTCGGTGGGGACCCGGGGGAACTCCTCTCGACCGCCGCGGCCAAGAGTCTCGACCCGGAGGGCTACTTCACGCCCGGTTCCTGGCAGAGCGGGCCGTTCCCACGCCTCGACGGCCTCGCCATGCACCTCGTCGAGATCACGGGAATCGCAGTGCTGCCGCAGCTGATCCTCCGCGTCGGCGCTTCGCGCTCGGGACGTGCGGCGCGACGGTCGGTGGCCGTCGCCGGTGCCGTTCTGGGAGCGTTCACGTTGCTGCTGGTCATGACCGGATTCGCGGCCGTCGCCGTCGTCGGTGGAGACGGTGTCGGCACGGCCGATGCCAACGGTCAGTCCGCGACCTTCCTCCTGGCCTCCAGCCTCTTTCCCCAGGGATCGCCCGCTCGGGGCGTACTGATCACCGCCGTCGCGTGTCTGTTCTTCCTGGCTCTGCTCACGACGGTGACGAGCGTGACCTTCGCCGCGGGCGTCACCGTCGCCGAGGACGGAGCCGACTCCGCCTCCACGTCCGGCCGCGCGGGCAGGGCGCCGGGCCTCCGCACGGTCATCGTCCTGCTCTGTGTGGTGGTCCTGTCGCTGTCCGCCGTGACCTACAGATTCTTCGTCGACTTCCTCATGGTCTTCGTGGTCAGTGTGGCGGCCTCCGCCATCTTTCCCGCGTTGGTGCTCTCCCTCTTCTGGGCCCGTTTCAACCGCCGAGGGCTCCTGTGGTCGGTCTACGGCGGTCTCCTTGCCACGTCGGTGCTGATGCTGACGTCGCCGAACGTCTCCGGCAGTCCGTTCTCACTCTTCCCCGATCAGGATTTCGTGCTGTTCCCGTTCATGACACCCGGTCTGTTCTCCGTACCGCTCTCCTTCCTCCTCGGCTGGCTGGGGGGCGTCACGGGTCCTGCTGAGCCCGTCTCCTGTCACGGGACGGACGTTCCGCCGTCCCGCCACCACGTCTTCGGATCCTGACAGCAGAACGAGTGGGGCCGCCACCCACAGGGTGACGGCCCCACTCCACGTACGGACGCCCTGGCGAAGATCGGCCACGCGCCGTCAGCCCGCCCTACCGCACCGTTCCGTGTCGATCTCGGTGAGGGTCGCCTCGTTGTAACGGAGACCGCGAACGGTCCCCGCGTCGAGGATGCGGCCGGCCGCGGCCAGTACCTCGGCCGGTACGTCGAGGTCGAGAACGGACAGGTTCTCCCGCAGGTGGGCGACCGAGCGCGTACCCGGAAGAGCCACGACGTGCGGGCCCCGCGACATGACCCACGCCAGTGCCAGTCGGGCCAGGCTGACGTCGGCCCACTTGGCGAGGAGCGCGAGCTCGGCCCGGCGGGCCAGGTTCGCCGGGTAGTGGCGCGTGTCGAAGCGGGGCATGCTCCGGCGGATGTCGCCTTGCGGCAGAGTCCCGGGGTCCGGCGGCGCGTCGGTCAGAACTCCTCGGGCCAACGGACTGAACGCCACCAAGGCGATGCCGAGTTCACGCGTGGCCGCCAACGTGCCCTCTTCGGGATTGCGCGTCCAGAGGCTGTACTCGTTCTGCAACGCGGCGATGGGGTGGACGGCGTGGGCCCGTCGCAGCGTCGTGGCGGACACCTCGGACAGGCCGAGGGCGCGCACCTTGCCGGCGGTGACGAGCTCCGCCATCGCACCGATGCTCTCCTCCACCGGAACCTTGCGGTCCAGCCGGTGCAGGTAGTAGATGTCGATCACGTCTGTGCGCAGCCGTGCCAACGCCTCGTCGGCGGTGCGTCGGATCGTCTCGGGTCGGCCGTCGATCGTCCGTTGCCCGTCGACGCCCGTCATGCCGCACTTGCTGGCGAGCACGATCCGGTCCCGGTGCCCCGCCAAGGCCCGGCCGAGCAGTTCCTCGTTCGCGCCGAACCCGTACAGCGCGGCCGTGTCGAAGTGGGTGACGCCCTCGTCGAGTGCGGTCAGCAGCAGCCGCTCGGCTTCCGCGGTCGTCGGGGGGACGCCGTAGGCATGGCTGAGGTTCATGCAGCCGAGGCCGATCGCGGGGACCTCGAAGGGGCCGATCCGGCGCGGGTACGCTCCCGCGCCGGTCGGCCTCGTTCCGGTCACGGACGGGAGGAGGCGTCGAGCTGCTGCTCCAGCTCTGCCAGCGTGCGATAGCACTCGATCACCTGTGAGACGGAGGAGTTCGGTTCGCGGCCCTCGCGGATCGCGGCGACGAACTCGCGGTCCTGGAGCTCGATGCCGTCCGTGGAGAGGCCGACCCCGGTGACGTCGATCGGCTCATCCTTGCCGGTGAACAGGTCGTCGTACCGGGCGAGGTAGGTGCCGGTGTCGCCGATGTAGCGGAAGAACGTGCCCAGGGGACCGTCGTTGTTGAAGGACAGGGACAGGGTGCAGATGGCTCCGTTGGCCGCCCGCAGTTGGATGGACATGTCCATGGCAATACCCAGATCCGGGTGGATCGGGCCTTGGACGGCGTTGGCCTGAACGATCGGCGAGCCGGTCTGGTGGGCGAACAGGTCGACGGTGTGCGCGGCGTGGTGCCACAGCAGGTGATCGGTCCAGGAACGCGGCTGACCGAGCGCGTTGAGGTTCTGCCGGCGGAAGAAGTACGTCTGCACGTCCATCTGCTGGATGCGGAACTCGCCGGCCTCGATCCGCCGCCGCACCCACTGGTGGCTGGGGTTGAACCGGCGGGTGTGCCCGACCATGGCGACGAGTCCGGAGCTCCGCTGCACCGCCAGGCATGCCTCGGCATCGGCGCGGGAGTCGGCCAGCGGGATCTCGACCTGAACGTGCTTGCCCGCCCGGAGACAGGCCAGCGTCTGGCCGGCGTGCAGCTGCGTGGGGGTGGCCAGGACGACGGCGTCGATGTCGTCCATGGCGAGCACCTCGTCCAGGGTGGCGACGGCACGGCCGACGCCCTGCTCGGCCGCGAACGTCCGTGCGCTGTCGAGGCTGCCGCTCACCACGGCGGCCACTTCGACGCCCTCGATCCGCCGCAGCGCTGCCGCGTGCTTGGCGCCGAAGGCGCCACCGCCGGCCAGGGCGATCCGCAGGGTTCGGTCGTCAGTCATGTCATTCCTCCTCGGCGGGCGCGACGGCCCGCGGACGGTTTTCCAGGATCAGGTGGCCGACGGCCGTGTTGGACGCCGGTACGTGGTAGAAGCGGTGTGCGACCTCGACCTCGCCGGAGCCGTCGGCATCGCTCAGGGCGCCGCGGGCGATGAGCCACATGACCAGCTCTATGCCTTCCGAGCCGGCCTCCTCGACGTACTCCAGGTGCGGTACGGCGGCCAGCCCGGCCGGGTCGGCCACGAGTCGGTCCAGGAACGCGTTGTCCCACTCCCGGTTGATCAGCCCGGCGCGCGGGCCCTGCAGCTGGTGGCTCATCCCGCCGGTGCCCCACACCTGTACCTTGAGCGGCCGATCGTAGGACTCGATCGCCTTGCGCAGGGCCCGGCCCAGCGCGAAGCAGCGTGCTCCGGACGGAACGGGGTACTGCACCACGTTCACGTGGAACGGGATGACCCTGCACGGCCACCTCTCGACGTCGCCGAACATCAGCGAAAGGGGGACGGTGAGCCCGTGGTCGACGGCCATCTCGTTGGCCAGGGTGAGGTCGAAGTCGTCCCTGATGAGCGAGTGCGCGATGTGCGCGGCCAGGTCGGGGTCGCCCTCGACGGCGGGGACGGGGCGGGGCCCGTAGCCCTCGTCGGCGACGGGGAAGGCGGCGCCGGTGCCGAGGACGAAGGTGGGGACCAGCGACTGGTCGAACGCGCTCGCATGGTCGTTGTAGACCAGGAAGATCACGTCGGGAAGGTTCTCCCGCTCCCATCGCTTGGAGAACTCGTATCCCTCGAAGACCGGCCGCCAGTACGGCTCGTGGGTCCTGTCGTGGTCCATGGCCGCGCCGATGGCCGGGACGTGCGAGGTGAAGACGGCTGCGGTGACGGTCGCGTGCTCGATCGGCGCCGGCGGGGCGTGGGCGGCTTCGAGGACGGCGTGGTCGATGCGGTTGCCCTCGGCGGACCTGCCTCCGCCGGCCATCATGGCGCGGTACTCCTCCTCGGTCATCCCGGTCATGGAGCCGGCCATCTGTTGGAACGAGAGGCCGAGCGTGGCACCCCACTTGGCGAGGAAGTAGATGTTGCCGCCCTCGCGCATGGCGGCGTTGAGGTCGCGGTCGAGCAGGGCCTGCTTCTGTTCCTCCCGAAGTGGCCAGGCATCCATGTAGGCGCGCTCGTCGGCGAGGTAGGCGGCGCGGTTCTCGGCCGTCATCAGGGACATGCAGAACTGGTTGAGGTGGTAGCCCTTGGCCGATTGCTCGGCGTCGAAGATCGTGGTCCCCGGCACCAGCTTGTAGGTCTTGTCGAGTGTCACGTCGCAACTCCCATCGTGTCGGGGATCAGTCCGCTTCGGGCCAGTACAGGCGGGTCGGGTTGGTCACGAGGAGCTTGTGCCGGAGTTCGGGCGTCGGCGCGATGTGCGGGATGAAGTCCACGAGCAGCCCGTCGTCGGGCATGTGCGAGGTCAGGTTGGGGTGTGGCCAGTCGGTGCCCCACAGGACCCGATCGGGGAACTCTTCGACCACGCGCCGGGCGAAGGGGACCACGTCGCCATACGCGTTGCGCTCCCCGTCCAGGGCCGGGGGACCGCTCACCGAGAGCCGTTCCGGGCAGGTCACCTTGCACCAGACGTCCGGCCGTGCCCGCAGGAAGTTCAGGAACGCCTCGAACTCGGGTCCCTCCGGGTCCTTGGTGGTGTCCGGCCGGCCCATGTGGTCGACGACCACGGGGACCGGGACGGACAGGAGGAAGTCCCGCAGGTCGGGCAGGTCGGCCGCCTCGAAGTAGACGACCACGTGCCATCCATACGGTGCGATCATCTCCGCGACCTCGCGCAGGTCCCGCCGCGGGGGCGCGTCCACCAGCCGCTTGACGAAGTTGAACCGCACCCCGCGCACGCCGGCCGCGTGCAACGCCGCTATCTCACCGTCGGTGGCTTCGGGGCGCAGCGTCGCCACGCCCCGGGCGAGGCCGCCGGAGGCGAGCAGGGCGTCGACCATCGCTGCGTTGTCGGCACCGTGGCAGGTGGCCTGCACGATCACGTTGCGGGCGAAGCCGAGGTGGTCGCGGAGCGCGAAGAGCTGCTCCTTGGAGGCGTCGCACGGGGTGTACTTGCGCTCGGGCGCGTACGGGAACGCGTCGCCGGGTCCGAAGACGTGGCAGTGCGAGTCCACTGCGCCCGCGGGGAGCCGGAACTCGGGGCGGCTGGGACCCGCGTACCAGTCCAGCCAGCCGGCGGTCTTCTCGAAACTCGTCGTCATGGCCGGTCCTCAGTCCTCGTACCGCAGTCCGAGCTCGGCCAACGGGCCTCGCATGCCGTACACGTCCAGGCCGAGCTTTCCCGCGCGGAACTGTGCGCGTTTGCCGGCTTCCCTCTCCTCACGGGCGGCCGAGGCATCGGCGACCTCGGCAACCCGCTCGCGCGGGACCACGACGACGCCGTCGGCGTCGGCGACGATCGCGTCACCAGGCCTCACGAGGGCGTTTCCGCAGACCACGGGCACGTTGACCGAGCCGAGGGTGGCCTTGACCGTGCCCTTGGCGCTGACGGCGCGCGAGAAGACGGGGAAGTCCATCGTCTCCAGGTCGGCGATGTCGCGAACGCCGCCGTCGATGATGAGGCCGCGGCAGCCCCGGGCCCGGAACGAGGTGGCGAGCAGTTCTCCGAAGAAGCCGTCCTCGCTCTCCGTCGTACAGGCCGCGACGACGACGTCCCCGTCCCTGATCTGTTCGGCGGCCACGTGCAGCATCCAGTTGTCGCCGGGCTGGAGCAGCACGGTGACGGCGGTACCGCACATCCGGGCCGCGGGGTAGACGGGGCGCAGGTAGGGGCGCATCAGTCCGACCCGCCCCATCGCCTCGTGCACCGTCGCGACGCCGAACCGGGAGAGGGCGGCGACGGCCGTCGGGTCGGCCCGTTCGATGCCGGTGTGAACGACGCCGAGCTCGGTGTGTTGCATGGTTGCTCCTTCTGGGGTCAGCGGCCGGCCGCGGCGAGGCGCGCGGCGAGCCGGGGGTAGACGCGCAGGGCGTTGCCGGCGTACACGGCGGTGCGCTCCGCGTCCGACAGGTGAGGGGTGGCGTCGACGTACCGCTTCGTGTCGTCGAAGTGGTGGCCGGTGCGTGGGTCGACGTCGCGGACCGCGCCGATCATCTCGCTGGCGAACAGGACCGACCGGCTGGGCATCACGCGCGTCAGCAGGTCGATGCCGGGCTGGTGGTAGACGCAGGTGTCGAAGAAGACGTTGTCGAGCAGCGCCTCCGGGTCCGGTTTCCCGAGTGCCATGGCCAGGCCGCGGAAGCGGCCCCAGTGGTAGGGGACGGCGCCGCCGCCGTGCGGGATCACGAACCGCAGGGTCGGGAAGTCGGCGAAGAGGTCGCCCTGGACGAGCTGCATGAAGGCCGTGGTGTCGGCGTTCAGGTAGTGCGCGCCGGTGGTGTGGAAGGCCGGGTTGCAGGAGGTGCTGACGTGGATCATCGCGGGGATGTCGTACGCGACCATCGCCTCGTAGAGCGGGTACCAGCTGCGGTCCGTCAGCGGCGGGGCCGTCCAACGGCCGCCCGAGGGGTCGGGGTTGAGGTTCACGGTGACAGCGCCCAGTTCCTCCACCGCGCGGCGCAGCTCGGGCAGGCAGGTCGAGGGATCGACGCCGGGTGACTGCGGCAGCATCGCGCCCGTCGCGAACCGGTCCGGGTAGAGGGTGCCGACCCGGTGGACCAGGTCGTTGCAGATCCGCGCCCATGCCGAGGAGACCCGGAAGTCCCCGATGTGGTGGGCCATGAAACTGGCGCGGGGAGAGAAGACCGTGAGGTCGCTGCCTCGTTCGTCCATGAGGCGCAGCTGGTTGGGTTCGACAGCGGCGCGCAGGTCGTCGTCGGTGATGACCAGATCGTCCGGGTCCGGGGCGGGGCCGCTGCCTTCGGCCGCCGCGATCTGCCGGTCGCGCCACTCGGCCAGCTGGGGCGGAGCGGTGGTGAAGTGGCCGTGACAGTCGATGATCATGGGGAGCCTCGGGTTCGTGGGGAGTCGGTGCGCGTGTGCGCGGCGGCGTGCGTGTCGGCGCGGTGTGCGGATGTCGGGGGATGCGGCTCCGCTTCAGTCGCGGCACCTCCCGAGCGACGTCCTGGGTTCCGCCATCCCGAACAGTGGCACCGGACCAGGGGACAAGGCAGGGGTGTTTCCGTCAGGCGGAAGCCCTGCCCCAGGTCAGAACGTCGCGCGGGCTCGACGTCCGAGTTCCCCTGAGATCTCCTGTGCCGCGCGCAGAAGCGGCTCGCGCAGGCTGCGGGCGGTCCTCGTGCCGTGTACGGCGACGACGATCCCCAGGGCGGCGTTGACGGGCCCCGTCCTACCGATCCGGACGGGCGCGGCCACGGCGATCGTCTCCTCGGTGAGTTGGCGATCGCTGACGAAGACCTGCTCACGGCGGATGCCGTCGAGTTGCCTGCGCAGGGCCCTCGGATCGGTCACCGTGTGGGGCGTCCAGGCCCGCAGCGGAGAATCGAGCACCTCCTCCTGGATGTCCCTGGGCGCGTGCGCCAGTAGTACCCTTCCCATTCCGGTGGACACCACGGGGAACCTGCTGCCGACCGTCGTCAGCAACCGCACCGACTGGTGACCGGTGATCCGTTCCACGAACACGAGCTCGGTGCCCTCCCGGACGGCGAGCTGGACGTTCTCGTGGGTCGCCTCGTAGAGGTCTTGCATGAACGGCAGGGCGACGTTCCGAAGGATCTGGGTACGCGGACAACCCGACGCGATCTCCCATAGCCTCAGTCCGACGTGCCACGAGCCGTCCTCGCCCCGCTCCAGGGCCCCTCCCTCGGCCAGCTCCGCCACCACGCGGTGCGCCGTGCTCAGGGCCAGGCCGGCGCGCTGGGCGATCTGGGAGAGGGTCTGGGACGGCCGCTCGTGGTCGAAGGTCGACAGCACCCTGAGGACCTTGCCGGCCGCTGTACTCCGGGTCGCGCTCACGTCGGCAGCCTCCCAGCCGTGTGTCGGGTGCCACGTGGAGCGCCCTGTTGATTGCCGCTTTCGAAGGAGAAGACATGGATCGAGAGATCATCGGGCTGTCGTCGATGGCGACGCGCGCCATCCTGGCCGAGCTGTCCGAACGCATGCGCCGTACCCGCGGCATTGCGGTGCGGTTCGAGTCCGCGGGAGGGGTCGAGATCGCGCGACGGATCCACGAGGGCGCGTCGGCCGATCTGGTCGTGCTCGCCCAGGGAGCGCTCGCCGGCCTCGCGGACGAGGGTCACCTCCTCGCGGGGACGGTCCGCCCGTTGTGGGTGTCCGAGGTGGTCGCTGCCGTGCCGGAGACGAGGCCGGTGCCCTCGCTGACGTCCGAGTCCGACCTGCGGGCGGCGCTCCTCTCGGCGGAGGCGATCGCCTGCTCCACGGGCCCCAGCGGTACCGCCCTGGTGGAACTGATCGACCGACTCGAACTGCGGGAAGCGCTCCACGGGCGCCTCGTCCAAGCACCTCCCGGTGTCTCCTGCGGCACCCTGTTGGCGTCGGGGGAGGCGGACCTGGCCTTTCAGCAGCGCAGTGAACTGACGGGTGTGCCCGGCGTCGTCGTGGTCGGTCCGCTTCCCGGCCGGACGGCGATCAGTTCGACGTTCGGCGGGGCCGTGGCTGCCGGAGCCGCCGAGCCGGAAACCGCTCGCGAGGTCCTCGCTCTCCTGGGCTCCGGGATGGGAGCGCGGGCTGCCCGCGCGGGAGGCATGGAGCCCGTGCGCACCACCGCGTAGGGGCCCGCGTGACGCCGCTCGACGCGGTGCGATGCGCCAAGGCCCATCCGCCGGACGCGGCCTCCGCGGGAGCCGCCGTGGCCGGGGGGCGCACACGGTCACACCTCTCCCTTCACGGGGTGTCCCGGCGCCCCGCTGTCCAACTCCCGAGCGAAGCTCCGGATCATCAACTCCAGGACCTCCGGGAAGGTGGCCTCGCCCATGGCGAAGAGCTCGCTGCGCACGGCCTCCAGATGTGGGTACTCGCCTGCGGGGAGGGCGTGGGGGTACTCGCTCCAGGTGGGGTCCGGTCGTTCGTCCCGGGCCTGTGGGTCGGGGCCCTGTGCGGCGGCGTCCGCGGCGGCCTGGGCCAGGATGGTGTCGACGAACAGGCGGTAGCGGCGAACGGCTCGGAGGGGCTCGAATCCCGCACGCAGCAGGATCCCGATCCCGACGTCGATGGCGTGGGCCTCCGCGGGTCCCGCCGTCACCCGGGAGGCCCGCACCACGGCGAGCCGGGGGTGCGCCAGCATCGAGCGGTGGAGCCGGAGCGCGAAGTCCCGGAGGTCGTGTTCCCAGCTGTCGCCGGGCGTGAGGCCCTGCAGGGAGTCGTGGATCAGGCGGTCCGCAGCAGCAAGGAGGATCGCGTCGGTGTCCGGGAAGTACCGGTACACCGCACTCGGGTCGCAACCGAGTGCTGCTCCCAGCTTGCGCACGGTGAGCGCATTGCCTCCGGGCGCCTCGATGAGGGCCAGTGCGGCTGTGGTGATCGACTCGGCGCTCAGTACGGCACCGCTCCGGGTGGGGCGGCGCCGACGGCGCTCGGAGGGGATGCGGGCGGGTCCGTCCATGGGTCCTCCAAGATCGGGATCGTCTTATGACAACGTATTGACGTAAGTATGACGGGCGCGTTTCATTTTGGAAGCCCCCCGCTCAACGCCCGTCGAGTCCGACGGCCCTCACCTTCGGGAGTGGCATGGACCTCTCTCTCCACCGTGACCCCGCGCCGACCGGGATGCGACGCACCCTCGGGGTACGTGACGGGATCGCGATCGCCGCTTCGAGCACGGCGGCGACGACCAGTATCGGCATCGGAATGGGCGCCCTCGCCCTCTACGCGGGCCGCCAGACGCCCGCGCTGCTCCTGGTGGCCTTCCTGCCGATCCTGGGCATCGCGCTCTCGTACTCCCGCCTGAACAGGACGGAGCCCAACTGCGGAAACGGCTACACATGGGTGGGTACGTCACTCGGTCCCTGGTTGGGATTCCTGACCGGCTGGGTGGTCCTGGTCGCCAACGTGGTGTTCATGGCCTACACGAGCGCCGTCACCGGCATGGTGATCCTGCAGTTCGCCAACAAGGCGGGACTGATCTCACTCTTCGGGATCGCACTGGATCCGACCTCCACCGCCACGAGCACCGTGGTGGGCCTCGTCGTGCTGGTCGCGGTGACGCTGACCGCCGTGACGGGCGTCCGCTCGGCCACCCGCTTCCAGTGGGTCCTGCTGGTCTTCGAGTACGCCGTCCTGCTGGCATTCTGCGGCTGGGCCCTGGTCAGCGGCCGACAGGAGTTCTCGTTCGCATGGCTCAACCCCTTCGCCATCGACTCGTTCCAGTCCCTGGCGCAAGGTCTGGTCCTGGCCGTGTTCGTCTTCTGGGGCTGGGACGCCGCCTTCACCGTCAACGAGGAGACGCGCTCGGCGTCGGACGCCTCGCGCGGCGGTCTGATCGCCCTCTTCGCCATGCTCGGGCTGCTCGTCTTCGCCGCCATCTCCTTCCAAAGGGTGATGGACGACGCGACCCTGGTCGCGCAGGGCCCCCAGGCGCTGACCTTCCTCGGATCGCACCTCGCCCCCGAGCCCTGGGCCTCGCTGCCGCTGGCGGCCCTGATGTGTTCCGCCTTCGCCTCCCTCCAATCGAGCGTCATTCCGACCGCACGGGGCGCGCTGGCCATGGGGCGCGACCGCACCCTCGGCCGGGCCTGGACGCGGATCGACCCCCGCTTCGGATCGCCGGCCGTGGGAACACTGATGATCATGGCCGTCGCGACGGCCGTGGCCGTGCTGGCCATCGGGATTCCGAAGATCAACCACATGATCCTCGCCGCGGTCAACTCCATCGGACTCGTCGTGGCCCTCTACTACGGGCTCACCGCCCTCGCCTGCGCCGTCCGCTTCCGGGCCGCGCTGCGCGAAGGCGTCAGGGAAGCCCTGCAAGCCGTCGTGGTGCCGGCCGCCAGCGCGGCGGCGCTGTTCGGCCTCGGCGGCTACCTCGCCTACCAGTACGCCACCATGAGCGACCACTTCGAGGCACGCCCCGACAACGGCTGGTTCATGCTGCTGATCCCCGGACTGTTCGTCGGCACCGGACTGGTGGCCGCGGCCGTTGCCAAGTGGCGCCGCCGCGCACCGTACTTCTGGAACGGCCGCGGAACCGACGCTGACGCCATCGCCCTGCCCATGGACGAACGCGCCGCCCCCGCGGTCCGCAGCTGACCCGAACACGACGAACGCCCTTCCGCCCTCACCTCCTGGAGCAACCATGTCCGAGCATCACGCCGACCTTGTCTTCACCGGCGGGCCGGTGCACACGGTGGACGCCACCCGGCCGTTCGCCACGTCGGTCGCCGTACGAGGGGAGCGGATCGTCGCCGTCGGGCACGACGAGGTCCGCGAACTCATCGGCCCGGGCACCGAAGTCGTGGACCTGGACGGCAGGCTGTTGATCCCCGGTTTCCAGGACGCGCACGTCCATCCCGTGGGTGCCGGCGTGGAACTGGGGCAGTGCGACCTCGGCGGAACCGTCGACGCGGCCGAGTGCCTCGCGCGGATCCGCAGGTGGGCGGATGCCCATCCGGACCGGGCGTGGATCACCGGAGGTGGCTGGTCGATGGAGGCGTTCCCCGGGGGCACCCCGAGCCGCAGGCTGCTGGACACCGTGGTGCCGGACCGCCCGGTCTACCTCGTCAACCGCGATCACCACGGCGCGTGGGTCAACAGCCTGGCCCTGGAGATGGCCGGTGTCACCCGCCGCACGCCCGACCCCGCCGATGGCCGGATCGAACGTGACGGCGACGGCGACCCGAGCGGTGTCCTCCAAGAGGGCGCCATGGCGCTGGTGGCCCGCCACGTCCCCCCGATCACCCTCGACGAACAGCTGACGGGGCTCCTGCGCGCACAGGAAATCCTCCACGCGCACGGCATCACGGCCTGGCAGGACGCCTTGCTGGGCGAGCACGCCTCCACGGCGGATCCCGCTCCGGCCTATCGGCGCGCCGCGCTGGACGGACTCCTGACGGCCCGGGTCCGGGGCGCCCTGTGGTGGGACCGGGAGGCGGGCTTGGAACAGCTCGATCGTCTGATCGAGCGCCGAGAGACCTTCACCGTCGGCCGGATCCGTGCGGGAACGGTCAAGATCATGCAGGACGGCATCGCCGAGAACGGAACCGCGGCTCTCCTCGGGCCCTACCTCACCCCCTGCGGCTGCGCCTCCGGAAACACCGGGGTGTCGTTCATCGAACCGGCCCAGCTCGCCCGGATCGTGACCCGGCTCGACCGTGAGGGCTTCCAGACACATTTCCACGCCCTCGGCGACCGAGCCGTACGAGAGGCGCTCGACGCCGTCGAGGCCGCGGTGATCGCCAACGGGCACCGCGGCAACCGGCATCACCTGGCGCACCTCCAGGTCGTGGACGAGACCGACGTCCCTCGCTTCCGCAAGCTGGGAGCGACCGCCAACATCCAGGCCCTGTGGGCCACGCACGAGCCACAGATGGACGAGCTGACGATCCCCTTCCTGGGCCCGGACCGTGCCCTCCGCCAATACCCCTTCGCCGACCTCGTCCACAGCGGCGCCGTCCTGGCCGCCGGCAGTGACTGGCCCGTGTCCAGCCCGGATCCTCTCGCGGCGCTGCACAACGCGGTCAACCGGCGGGACCCGGGCTCGGACCGCCCGGTGTTCCTTCCGGAGCAGCGCATCACTCTCGACACGGCTCTCAGGGCGTACACGGCGGGCAGCGCCTACGTGAACCACCTCGACGACACCGGCGTCATCGCCCCCGGCCGTCTGGCCGACCTCGCCCTCCTCGACCGGGACGTCTTCTCCCGACCTGCGGAGGAGATTGCGTCGGCCCGCGTCGTACAGACCTTCGTCGGGGGACGGCGGGTCCACGCGTCGGACGCGGCCTGAGACGTTGCTGCCGGCGACGCGGCAACCGTTGGAGCGCGCGGTTCGCCGGCTCGTCCGCGGGCACCGGAGCCTTCCGGTGCGCACCCACGGCGGCGAGGTCCGCAGGTACGGGGGAGTGGGCGGGCCGGACAGCATCCCGGCCCGGACGGCAGCGTGCCCCTGGAGTCGCCCGCCGGGCCGGTCCGGTTCGAGGACGACCGCTCGAGGGACTGGCGCGACATCGACGTCACCCTCATCAAGAAGAGCGACGGATCCGTCGTGGGCCGGGCCCGCCCCCTGGACTTGGCGTTGGCCGCCGAGACGTCCGCCGCGCGAGCGGGCGAGATCCGCGAGTCCGGCGGCCAGCCGGGTGATCCGCGGACGCCGGCCGTCCCGTTGGTCACCCTCGACGACGGTGACGGCAAGCAGGTCACCCTCTCTTGCTACGGGGCATTGCCCGCCCCGGATGTCCGCGGCACCGAGGCGCACTACCGTAACGCCCTGCCCTTCACGGACCTGGTCATGGAATCGACCCGTACCGGCTTCGAACCGTTCCTGGAGTTGAAGGACCGGCGAGCCGTCGATGCGAACGGCACGGTGAACCTCACCCTCACCGCCGAGGGCCTCACCGCCCGCGCCAACCCGGACGGCTCGGTCACCTTCGTGGACAGTGAGACCGGGGGCAAAGCCGGCCTGCCGCCCGCGCCCGTGATGTGGGACGCCCAGGTCGACCCTCGAAGCGGCGAACGCACCCACACCTTGAAGGTGGACCGAAGGTCACCCAACGCGGGAACACGGTCGACCTCGCCCTCACACCGGACGCCGACTTCCTCGCCGATCCCGACACCAAGTTTCCCGTCACAGTCGATCCCGCGGTGAACATCGGCGCCGGATTCGACACCTTCGTGCAGCAGGGCCACACGACCGACCAGTCCACCGCGATCGAACTCGAACTCGGCAACAACGGGTCCGGCGAGGCCGCCCGCTCGTTCCTTCCCCATGGCCACGATCACGGGGAAGCAGGTCACCAGCGCCAGGCGCAACCTATGGAGCCATCACTCGTGGTCCTGCACGGCCAAGAGCTGGGAAGGGTGGGACACCTCCTCGGCATCCACCGCCACCCGCCGGACGGCTCAGCCGAACTGGAACCGCAAGTGGGCGACGAGTACCGCTACCAAGGGCTTCTCCTCCTCCTGCACGGACGGGTGGATCGACGCGGACATCACCACCCCGGCGCAGGCCTGGGCGACCGACGGCGACGGCACCAACCACCTCGGGATCCGGGCCACGGACGAAGCCGACCCGCACGGCTGGAAGCGCTTCAACCCCGAAAACGCCGCTTCCAACACCCCGTATCCGTCCGTGACGTACGCCTCCCGCCCCGGCGTTCCCACCGGGGTGTCCCTCGACCCCTCACAGGTCAACGCCCACAGCGGCAGGCGGTACATCACCTCCCTGACCCCGCGACGGTCGGCGAAGGTGAGCGATGTCGACGGCGGGACCGCTTCCGCTCGCCCGACCCCTTGCAGCCGCACCCGTCCTCTCCTGCGGTTCCCGGCCCGCAGGAGCAGGAACCCCGGCCCCGGCCGAGCCACCAGGTGCCGGCGGCGAGCACGACCAGGACGACGGCGAGCGCGGACGGCCAACCCACCGCCCCCCGGCCCCCGCTCCGACGACCCCGGCGGTGATCAGGACGGGCCGTGCGCAGCACGCCACGCAGGCCAGAGCGGCGAGGCCACCGAGGGCCTTCGGGGCGCGGTGGGGGCGGGGGCGGCAGCAGGGGCCGGCATGGCGGTTCTCCTTGGCACGGTCGGTGAAGGGGTTGGGGCAGCAGGCACTTCCGGCGCACGCGGTCAGGTCGTCGCACCCGGTTGCGACGGCCGCGGCCGGCGCGGTGCGGATGGTGGTGCGGTCGGCGATCTTCGCATCCACCACGGCGAGCTTCACCCGCGCCCGCTCCTGAAGCCCGGCGACGGGACGGCCGTGCCGGTGACGCCCCGCCTCCAACAGCTCGGCCACCTCCTGAAACGTGAACCCCAACCGCTGCGCCGCCGTGATCACCCGCAGAGCCACGACGGCCTCCTCACCATACGAGCGGTGTCCGCCGTTGCTGCGGTCCGGTTCGGCAAGCAGGCCAGGTCGCTCGTAGTGGCGCAGGGTCTGGATGCTCATCCCGGCAGCCTCGGCGACCTGCCCGCTGCGCAGCCCCGCGCTCACCGCCGGCCCCCGGCGGCGGCGGTCCGCCCGCCAAGGCATCGAGGACTGCGGCGTTCTCCTGGTCCACCTCGATGTCCAGACCGATCAGGTCCTCGCCCAGGGTGACGATGAACGTGGAGAACGAGCAGCAGGCGCCCTCCCGCGCCCCCAGATACCCCACCCGCTCCTGGCACTGGCTCCACCGGCCAGGTCCAGGTGCAGCCGCGGAGGGCCGGGCCGCGACACCGCGGTCAGCCGCTCGGCGAACAGCCCGTCCCACGCAGCGGCCCGCAACGGCCGTTCCTCGGTGGGCAACGTGCAGGACTGCGGGACCCACGCCGACTCACTCATCGCGCTCACTCCCGTTGCCACATCCCCAGGAAGGGGGGACACCCTCGACGGCAAACCTCTGACAGGGCCCGCATGCGGCGATGACCGGTTCTGACGACGAGGAGAAACAGGGCCGGGTAGCCCCCATGACCGTGTCCGTCACTGGCACGCGCGATGCGCTTCCAGAAATCGGAATCGTCACGACGGGGGCGAACCGGCACCAGGGTGTCCGGGCGGGCGCGGGAGGTCAGCGTTGAAGGGCGGCGCAGATCGGGCAGATCGCCGCGAGGAGCAGCATGGCTTCGGCCACGGTGTCGCCGGTCAGCTTGCGGCGTACCGGGCCGTCCGCTCCGCGGACGTGCCGGCGGTGCTTGCGGTAGAGGGCGATCTCCGCGGCGGCTTTCTCGGAGGTCTTGAAGAGCCGGTCGAGCAGGGAACCGGCGAAGCCGACCGAGGCGTAGCCCTCGGTGTCGGCTGTCTCCGCGGTCTGCTTCGGGACGACGGTGAGGCCACCGGAGGTGTCGACTTCGACCTTGCGGATCGACGCGTAGGGGACTTCGTGGCTGGTGCGGTGTCGGGGCCGTTCCAAAGTTTTGGAACGGCCGTGACGAGGGGGGTGCCGGGGGCGGCGACGGAGGGCGGTGTGCGGA
>NZ_JBEOSD010000084.1:0-33446 GCF_040302735.1 Streptomyces sp. NPDC097619
GTGGCGGTGAGGTGGAGGCGGGCGGCCCCGCTGGTCCCCGTCCTGGACCGGGTGGCGCTGGTGGGGTCAGCTGCCCACGGAGCCGTTGCCGGACAGCACCGGGATGTTGTCCAGGATGTGCGAGAGCGGCTCGTCACCCTTGGCCTGGGTGGAGTTCTCGGTGCACTGCTGGGTCTGCGGCGCGGACAGGATCGGGATGTCCTGGACGCCGACGTTGACCAGGGCCAGCACGGACTGGACGTTCGCCTTGGCCGGCAGCGCGACACAGGGCTTGTTCAGGGAGCCCTGGATGAGCGCCATCTGCGGGCTCATGTTGCCGTAGGTGGCCTGGTTGCCGTAGATCTGCGAGGCCCCGTTGCCGTTCACGGTGTTCACGCCGTGGTCGTTGCCGATGGCCATCGCCTGGGTGGCGCCCATGCCCACGACGGAAGCCGCGACCGCCGCCGTGGCCATCATCTTCTTGATCACTGTCGTCCCTTTTCTGCAAGATTGCCCGGTAACAGAAGCAACCGGATCAACTGCCCGGTCCTGGTTCGGGTTGCGTGTGTTCACCCGAATGGCCGCGCCGGACGGTTCCGGGCCCGGTGGTGTCGGACTCCCCGTTCGGCGCTTCAACTGCCCTTGAACGCAGGGCTACTTGTTGATGCAGGTGTTGCCGAAGGCCGGGTTCAGGAACCCGATCACGTTGACGGTGTTGCCACACACGTTCACGGGCACGTGCACCGGAACCTGGAGCAGGTTGCCGCTCAGGACACCCGGAGAGCCCTCGGCGACCCCGTGCGCGCTCGCGCCGCTGCCGTCGTGGGCGGAGGCCGCGCCCGCGCCGCCCATCAGCACCGCAGCACCCGCGACCGCCAGCGTCGCGCCACGGAACAGCCTCTTCTTCATCTCCGTATTTCCTTTCGGTTCGAACAATGGTGCACCCCCATAACGACCCTCCCTCTCCGAGGGTGCGCGCTATCGCCCAAAAGGCCGTACAGCTGTGTCCGGCGTGATTTCCCTCCGGATTTCTGACAAAGTGCACTCCTGTTTTGACGCCTTGATCGAAAATGGAGACAGGGTATGCCGAAGGCCGTGAAGTCGGGGCAGGCTGCAAAGTCGTCGGGGCGTACGGCCTTCCGTGCCCTGGCCGCGCTCACCGTCCTCGGCCTTTCCGCGGCCCTGCCGGTCGCTTCGGGCGACGGCGCCACCGCGGTGGCCCGGTCCGGTCCGACGGCGGGGGCCTTCCGGGAAGCGGCCCGGCTCCCCTTCACCCAGCGCTACCGCGCGGTGCAGCACGGCGGGCTGGTCCGGGCCTCCAACGCGGGGATCAGCTGCGGGCGCCGGGCCGCCGACGACTCGCGCACCTGCCGGGCCGTGAAGCGGGGCGCCGCCGGGGTCAACGAGGACTTCGACATGTTCTACAGCGACCTCGACCGCGACCCGAACACCTACAACTCCACCCGGGCCGAGCTGAAGGTGCCCGCCGGTGCCCGCATCACGTACGCCCGCCTGTACTGGGGCGGGAACCTGCGCGTCGGGGAGCAGAAGCCGCCGGAGGACAACGGTCGGGTGCTGGTGGCGGAGCCGGGCGGGGAGTACAAGGAGGTCCTGGCCGACACCGTGGTCGGGCACCGGGACGCCGCCGACAGCGACGCCTACCAGGCCTCGGCGGACGTGACCCCGCTGATCCGGGCCCGCGGGGCCGGGGTGTGGACGGTGGCCCAGCTGAACATCGCCATGGGGCAGTCGGAGGCCGGCGCCTGGGGCGGTTGGACGTTGGTGGCGGCGTACGAGCACCCGGACGAGCCGCTGCGGGAGCTGTCCCTGTGGGACGGCTTCGAGCGGGTCGAGGACCGCGAGGCGCCGGCGGCGGGCACGGAGGGTGAGGAGGCCGCGGGGCTGACCCTGCGGCTCGACGGGCTGAGCGTGCCCGCCGGCGGGGCCGGTCGGGCCGGGTTCGTCGCCTACGACGGGGACCGGGGTGCGCTCGGGGATTCGCTCGGGGTCACCGCGGACAGTGGGCGCCGGGTGCGCCTGAGCGATGCGGAGAACCCTTTCAATGATGTGATGAATTCTACTATCACAGAATTCGGCCGACCCGGTTTCCAGCGCCGGCCGGAACACGTGAACACGCTCGGATATGACGCGGACGTATTCGATCTCGCTCCCGCTCTGTCCGGGGGCGCCCGCAGCCTGAGCTTCAGGTTCGGCGCCGAAAGCCAGGGATATGTCCTCGGCGTGCTCTTCGTACAGGCAGACGCACGCCGCTGAACCGTACGGAGATCACTCCTCGTGCAGTCAGGCTCGCACCCCCACACGCAGCCCTCGGCGGCCGACCGGCCGACCGTCCTCCATCTCGTCCAGCCCGTCGACGGCGGGGTCGCCCGCGTGGTCGTCGACCTCGTCCGGGCCCAGACCCGTGACGGTCTGCGGGCCGTCGTGGCATGCCCCCCGGGCGGGGCGCTCGCCGAGGGCGCCCGGGACGCCGGCGCCGAGGTCCACCCCTGGCGGGCGGGCCGCGCCCCCGGCCCCGGGCTCGCCGCCGAGACCCTGGGCGTCGCCCGGATCCTGCGCCGGACCGCCCCCGACCTGTTGCACGCGCACAGCGCGAAGGCGGGCCTGGCCGGTCGGCTCGCCGCCCGCGGTCGGATCCCCACCGTCTTCCAGCCGCACGCCTGGTCCTTCGACGCCGTCGGCGGCACCACGGCGGCCCTCGCCCTGCGGTGGGAGCGCTTCGGGGCCCGCTGGGCCGACCGGGTGCTCTGCGTCAGCGAGTCCGAACGCCGCGCGGGGGAGTCCGCGGGGATCGACGCCCGCTGGTCGGTGATCCGCAACGGCGTGGACCTCGAACGGTTCCGCCCCGGAGACGGGGAGGAACGGGCCGTGGCCCGCGCCGCCCTGCCGCTGCTGTCCCAGTCCTCCCCGCAGGGACCGCTCGCCGTGTGCGTGGGCCGGCTCTGTCAGCAGAAGGGCCAGGACCTGCTGCTCCGGGCCTGGCCCGAGGTGACCGGGCACGCCCCCACCGCCCGGCTGGTGCTCGTCGGCGACGGCCCCGACGCGGAGCGGCTGCGCCGTTCGGCCCCGCCCGGAGTGCTCTTCGCCGGAGCCGCCGCCGACATCAGGCCGTGGCTTCGGGCCGCCGATCTCGTTGTACTGCCGTCGCGCTGGGAGGGCATGGCGCTCGCCCCGCTCGAAGCCATGGCCTGTGGCCGACCGGTCGTGGTGTCCGACGTCAGCGGGGCCCGCGAGAGCCTGCCGCCCGGCCAGGCACCCCTGTGCCTGGTGCCGCCGGAGGACCCCACGGCCCTGGCCAAGGCGCTGGGACGGCTGCTCGCCGAGCCCCGGCTGCTCGACACCTTGGGCGGCCAGGCCCGGGAGCACGCGCGGACGGAGTTCGACGTGCGGCGCACCACGGCCGCGGTCACCGGGCTGTACCACGAACTGCTGGGCCGGAAACGGCCCTTGACCGAGGAGCGCAACCGCCGATGACCATGGAGAGCGCACACGCGCCGCACGCCGGACGCAAAGGCGCCGGACCCGCCGCGGGGGCGGCAGCCCGGAGCGCCACCGTCCGGCCGGTGCCCTCGATCCACCCGCCCCGCGCCCCCCGGACCGAACAGGCCCGGCCCGCCGTCCGCCCCCAGCGGACCCGGCGCCGCAGCGGTGTGCTCCCGCTGGTCACCGCCGACGTCCTGGCCACCACCGTGACCGTCGCGGCCCTGCCGGTACCGGGCCTGCCGACGGAGGCCGCCGTCCCGATGGCCGCCGCGCTGGCCGTCCTGCACGCGCAGGCCGGGCTCTACCGGCCCCGGCTCTCCCCCTCCGCCCTCCTCGAACTCCCCGCCCTGCTCGGCCGGACGGCCGTCCTGTGGTGCGCGGCCGCCGCCCTCGTCGCGACCGCCGGGCCGACCCTCGCCGGCTGGACGGCGCTGGCCGGCGCCGTCGCCGCCCAGGCCGTGCTGGTCTGCGCCGCCCGGGGCCTGGTCCACCTGGGCCGCCGCCGCACCGCCCTGCGCCACCCGCGCTCCACGCTCGTCGTCGGCCCCGGACCCGGCACCCGCGCGGTGGCCGCCGCCCTCCTCGGCCGCCCCGAGTACGGTCTGCGCCCCGTCGGCCTGGCCGACCCCGCGGCCGTCGCGGGTCAGGACCCGGAGGCCCTGCCGGTCCTCGGCAGCCACGAGGACGTCCGCCGGGCCGTCATCCAGAACTCCGTCCGGGACGCGGTGTTCACCCGCCCGCCCGAGGCCGACGAGCGGACCGCCGCCCTGGTCCGCCTCTTCCGCGACCACGGCTGCCGCCTCTGGCTCGCCGACCCCGCGGGCACCGCCAAGCTCACCGGGATGCGGGTGGCCCACCCGCAGGACCACCTGTGGGGCTACGCCGTGCAGCCGCTGCTGCCCCGCCGCGGCCGGCCCGTCGAACGCGCCGCCAAGCGCCTGATCGACGGCCTCCTCGCGGGCCTGGCGCTGCTCGCCGCCGCTCCCGTCATGGCCCTGTGCGCGCTGGCCGTACGGCTCGCCGACGGACCGGGCGTGATCTTCCGTCAGGAGCGGGTCGGCCTCTACGGGCGGCCCTTCACCCTGCTGAAGTTCCGCACCCTGCGGCCGGCGGACGAGCACGAGTCCGCCACCCGCTGGACCGTGGCCAACGACCACCGGATGAGCCCCGTCGGCAGCTTCCTGCGCAAGTCCTCCCTGGACGAGCTGCCGCAGCTGTGGAACGTGGTCCGCGGCGACATGAGCCTGGTCGGACCCCGACCCGAACGCCCCTTCTTCGTCGCCAAGTTCAGCACCATCCACCCCGGGTACGAGGCCCGGCACCGGATGCCCGTCGGGATCACCGGACTGGCCCAGATCAACGGACTGCGCGGGGACACCTCCATCGAGGACCGGGCCCGCTTCGACAACCACTACATCGACACCTGGACCCTCTGGCAGGACCTGTGGATCCTCGCCCGCACCGCCGCCTCCTTCTTCCGCTTCCGGCTGGGGGGCAGCTGACATGAGCCTCCTCACCGCCCCCCTCCCGCCGGCCGCCGGACCCGACGCCCCCCTCCCCGGGGACGGCCCGGCCCCGGCCGGCCGGCCCGCCGCCGTCGAACTCCTGCACAGACACTGGCCGTTGCTCCCCCTGGCCGGCACCGTCCTGCTCCTGCTGCTGCCGCTGCCCGCCGGGGACGCCACCGCCTCCGGCAAGGTCGGACCCGCCGACGCGGCCTCCCTCCTGCTGGTCCTCGTCTGCGCCCTCCAGGCCCTGCGCGGCCGGGTCCGGCCGCTGACCGGCACCGCCGCCCTGGTGCTGGCCCTGCCCGCCGTCGGGCTGGCCGTGGCCACCGTCACCGCCGGGGACCCGTACACCGCGCTCCCCGGCTTCGTCCGCTACCTCCAGGTCTTCGTGCTCGTCCCCGGGGCCGTGGTGCTGCTGGTACGCGACGCCCACGAGTTCCGGCTCGCGGCGGGCTGCTTCATCGTGCTGGCCCTGGTCCAGGGAGCCGTCGGCGTCTTCCAGTACGCCACCCACACCGGGGCCTCCTACCAGGGCGAGGACATCCGCGCCGTCGGCACCTTCGGCCCCGGCGACGTGATGGGCATGGCCACCGTGGTCGCCTACGGACTCCTCGCCGCCACCGCCATGGCCCTGGCCCCCGAGGGACTCCTCGGCCGCCGGGCCCGCCTGCTCACCACCCTCGCCGCCCTCGCCCTGGTGGTGCCACTGGTGCTCTCCTTCAGCCGCGGCTCCTGGATCGCCACCGCCGCCGCCGGGCTCGTGGTCATGCTGCTGGCCGGGGTGCGCCGCGCCCTGAAGGTGCTCACCGCGCTCGTGGCCGCCGGGGTCGTGCTCGTCGGCGGTTTCGGCGTCGGCTCCGCGATGATGGCCGAACGCCTCACCAGCATCACCCAGGTCGGCAGCGCCCCCGACCAGTCCGTCACGGACCGGTACACCATGTGGGCCGCGGCCACCTCCATGTGGCAGGAGCGCCCCGCCACCGGGGTCGGCCTCAAGGGCTTCCCCGCCCACCGCGACGGCCACGCCACCCTCGGCCTCTCCTCCGGCAGCGACACCGCCGGCGCCGGCCAGGGCTACGTCCGCCAGCCCCTGCTCTCCCCCCACAACATGTACCTGCTGGTCCTCGGCGAACAGGGGCTCGTCGGACTCACCGCCCTCGCGGGCGGCTGGGCCGTGCTGCTCGTCGCCGGACTGCGGCGCCTGATCTCCCCCGACCCCGCCGGCCGACTCTCCCGCGACTGCGGACTGGTCGCCACGGGCCTGCTGATCTGGCAGCTCACCGACTTCCTCTACGCCGACATCGGCGGCCCCTCCACCGTCCTCACCGGCGTCATCATCGGCCTGGCCGGCTGGTGGGCCCTCGCCCCCCGCACCCCCGACACCCCGCTCCCCGTCCTCCCCGCCGCGCCCCGCGACGGAGCGCCCGCGCGGTGACCGACACCACGCCCGCCATGGGCGTCCAGCGGCCCGCCCCCGGCCCCGCCACGGGCCCCGGGGGCGGGCCGGTGCTGCCCTTCAAGGAGCCGCCCCGGCCGGCGGGTCCGCCCCCCGGGGAGCCCGCGCCCGAGGGCAAGCCGGAGGCCCCCGCCCCCCTCGGACGCTTCCTCGCCAAGGCCGCCGCCGTCACCGCCGTGCTGACCGCGGCCGGGGCCGTCCTCGGACTCCTCCGCGACCAGACCATCGCGCACCTCTTCGGCGCCGGACCCGACAGCGACGCCTTCCTGATCGCCTGGACCGTCCCCGAAATGGCCTCCACCCTCCTCATCGAGGACGCGATGGCCCTGCTGATGGTCCCCGCCTTCAGCCACGCCCTGGCCCGCCGGGCCGCCACCCGGGCCGGTCTGACCCGCCGGGAGGCCCGCGCCCAGGACCCCGTACGGCTCCTCGTCGGCGCCACCCTGCCCCGCCTCGCCCTCGTCCTGGCGGGCGTGGCCCTGGTCCTGATGCTCGCGGCGCCCCTGGTGGTCGGGCTGCTCGCGCCCGGGCTGCCGGACCCGGACCTCGCCGTCCAGTGCACCCGCCTCACCTCGCTGACCGTGCTGACCTTCGGCATCGCCGGCTACTTCAGCGCCGCCCTGCGGGCCCACCGCAGCTTCCTGCCGCCGGCCTCCATCTACGTGGCCTACAACGTCGGCATCATCGGCACCATGCTCACCCTCCACAGCCTGTGGGGGGTGCGCGCGGCCGCCGCCGGCGTGGCCGTCGGCGGGCTCCTGATGGCCCTCGTGCAGCTGCCCGGCTTCCTCCGGCACGTCGGGCTCGGCCGGCCGCGCCTGCCGCGCACCGGCCGCGCCGACCGCCGGGCCCGCGACCGGGACCGGCCCACCCTCCTCGCCCTCGGCGTCCTCGCCCCCGTGATCTGCTTCGCGGTCTTCCGGCAGTCGCAGGTGCTCGTCGAACGCTTCCTCGCCGCTTCCCTCGCCCCCGGCGCCATCTCGCACCTCAACTACGCGCAGAAGGTCGCGCAGATGCCGATGGTGCTCTCCCTGATGATCTGCACCGTCACCTTCCCGGTGGTGGCCCAGGCCATGGCCGGCGGGGAACGCGAGAAGGCCCGCCGCCGCGTGGAACAGGACCTCGCCCTCGCCTCCATGGCCGTCCTCATGGGGACCGCGCTCGTCATCGGCTACGCCCCCCAGATCATCGAAGTCCTCTTCGAACGCGGTGCCTTCACCCACACCGACACCCTCGCCACCGCCCGGGTCATGCGCGTGTACGCCCTCGGCCTGCTCGGCCACTGCCTCGTCGGCGCCCTCAGCCGGCCCTTCTTCGCCACGGCCAAACCCACCTGGTTCCCGATGGGCGCCATGGCCGCCGGCCTCGCCGTCAACATCCTCGCCGGCGCCCTGGCCGTCGGCTGGTGGGGCACCTACGGCATCGCCGCCGCCAACGCCGCGGGCATCAGCACCACCGCCGCCCTGCTGCTGTACGGCATCGGCTCCCGCGTCATCGCCATCCAGGTCCGCCGCGTCGCCATCAGCCTCGGTCGGCTCTCCGTGGCCGCCGCCGCGGCCTGCGGCACCGGCTGGCTCGCCGGCCCGATGATCCCCGACCCGCTGCTCAGCACCGTCCTGGGCTGCCTGCTCGTCCCCGCGATGTTCGCCGCCGCCGGGATGGCCATGCAGGCCCTCGACCTCAACGCCCTGCCCACCCAGCTCACCCAGAGGTTCACCCGTCATGTCCGCTGACACGGCGACCGCCGGTGCCCCGATCGCACCCCGCAGCCGCAGCCCCAGAACGCCCTGGGTGCTCATGTACCACTCGGTCGCCGAGTTCACCGACCCCGCCGAGGACCCGTACGGCATCACCGTCACCCCGCAGGCCCTCGACGCCCAGCTGGGCTGGCTGCGCTCCCGGGGCCTGCGCGGGGTCTCCGTCGCCGAACTCCGCGCCGCCCGGGCCGCCGGCCGCGGCGCCGGACTCGTCGGCCTGACCTTCGACGACGGCTACGCCGACTTCCTCGAACGGGCCCTCCCGATGCTCCGCCGCCACGACTGCACCGCCACCTTGTTCGTGCTCCCCGGCCGGCTCGGCAGCGACAACGTCTGGGACCCGCTCGGCCCCCGCAAGCACCTCCTGACCGCCGACGGCATCCGCGCCGTCGCCGCCGCCGGACAGGAGATCGGCTCCCACGGCCTCCTCCACCGGGACCTCACCGCCGTCCCCGACGACGTCCTCCTCCAGGAACTCGAAGGCAGCCGCGACCGCCTCAAGGAGATCACCGGCACCGCCCCCCAGGGCTTCTGCTACCCCTACGGCACCGTGGACCGCCGCGTCACCGAGGCCGCCCGCGCCGCCGGCTACTCCTACGCCTGCGCCATCGGCCCCGGCCGCCTCGGCGGACCGCACGCCATGCCCCGCACCCACATCAGCCAGGCCGACGCCGCCGGACGACTGCGCGTCAAGCAGCTCCGGCACCGGCTGCGCTCCCTCCGCGGGGCCCACGCGTGACCGCCCCCGCCGCCGGCCTCCGCCCGGGACGGGAGGTCCGGGTCCTGCACGTCATCACCGGACTCGGCATCGGCGGAGCCGAACAACAGCTCCGGCTGATGCTCCGCCACCTGCCCCTGCACAGCGAGGTCCTCACCCTCACCAACCCGGGCCCCGTCGCCGACGGACTGCGCGCCGACGGGATCCGCGTGGTCCACCTCGGCATGACCGGCAACCGCGACCTCGGCGCCCTGCCCCGGCTCACCGGCTTCATCCGCCGCGGCGGCTACGACCTCGTCCACACCCACCTCTACCGGGCCTGTGTCTACGGCCGGCTCGCCGCCCGCCTCGCCGGGGTCCGGGCCACCGTCGCCACCGAGCACTCCCTCGGCGAGGCCGAACTGGAGGGCCGCCCCCTCACCCGCGGGGTCCGCGCCCTCTACCTGGCGACCGAACGCCTGGGCAGCGCCACCGTGGCCGTCTCCGAAACCGTGGCCGACCGGCTCCGGGACTGGGGCGTGCCCGCCGCCCGCATCCGGGTGGTGCCCAACGGCATCGAGGCCGCCCGCTACCGCTACGACCCGGCCGCCCGCGAGGCCGTCCGGGCCCGGCTCGGACTGCCCGTCGGGGCCTTCGTGGTCGGCGGCGTCGGCCGGCTCGTCCCCGGCAAGCGCTTCGACTCGCTCGTGCGGGCCGTCGCCGCCCTGCCCGGCGCCCGTCTCGTGCTCGCCGGGGAGGGGCCCGAACGCCCCGCCCTGATGCGGCTCGCCGCCGAACTGGGCGCCGAACGCCGCGTCCACCTCCTCGGCGAACTCGACGCCCTCGGCGGCGGGACCGAGGGGGCCGCCGACGGCCCGCCGTCCGTCCCCGCCCTGCTCTCCGCCGTCGACGTGTTCGTCTCCCCCTCCCGGGAAGAGGCCTTCGGGCTGGCCGTGGTCGAGGCCCTGGCCGCCGGACTGCCCGTCCTGCACGTCACCTGCCCCGCCGTCGACGACCTCCCCGCCGACCAGGCCCCCGGCGCCCGCCGCATCGGCACCGGCACCGAGGAACTCGTGGCCGCGCTGCGGGCCCGGCAGGAAGCGGACCGGCACCGCCTGCCCCCGCCGCCCGTGGTCCACCGCTACGACATCGCGCACAGCGCCGAGCGCCTGCTCGACGTGTACGCGCACGCCCTCGCGGCGGCACCCGCCGCCGCCCGTACCGCCCAGCCCGCCCTCCCCACCGAGAAGTGAGCCCGAACATGGCCGAGTCCGCCGCCCCCAAGTCCGCCCCGCGCGAGGCCGCCGCCCGCACCGGCAGAGTGCGCCCGCGCCTGCTCCCCCCGCCGGCCTGGTGGCCGCTGCCCGCCTGCGCCCTCCTCGGGCTCGCCGGCGGCGCGGCCTACGGGGTCCTCAAGACCCCCGAGTACGCCGCCACCAGCTACGTCGTCGCCGTCCCCGGCGAGGAGACCGACCCGGCCATCGCCCTCGGCTTCTCCCAGGCCTACGCCCGCATCGCCACCGGCCAGTCCACCCTCGCCTACGCCCAGCCCCGCGCCGGGGTCTCCGCGAAGGAGCTGCGCAGCCGGGTCCGGGCCGAGACCTCCCCCGAGTCCCCGATGATCGCGATCACCGGCACCTCCGCGAAGCCCGGACAGGCCGCCGACATCGCCAACGCCGTGGCCGACGCCCTCACCCTCAGCAGCAACCAGCAGGCCAAGAACACCGGAGTGCAGCTGCTGCTGTTCGCCCAGGCCGTCACCCCCGACGAGCCCGCCTCCCCGTCCGCGGCCATCGGCGCGGCCGTCGGCCTGTGCGCGGGCGGCCTGGTCGGCGGACTGGTGCTGCTCGCCCGGCCGCGCCCCCGCCGCCGCGAGGAGGACACCACCGCGCGGGCCGCCGCCCCCACCGGCTACCCGGCGCACACCCCGCTGCCCTCCCCGGCCCACGGCGGGGCCGCCGAAGCCGCCGCGGTCGCCGCGGCGAAGGAGCCGGTGCGATGACCGGCTGCTCCACGGGGGCCGGGGGGACCCGGGAGCTGTCGGTGACCCTGTGCCGGGACCCCCGCCAGTTCGCCGCCCTGGAGGAGCAGTGGAACGGGCTGCTGCGGGCCTGTCCCACGGCCACCCCTTTCCAGAGCCACGCCTGGCTGCACTCCTGGTGGCTGTCGTACGGACGGGACGGGCGGCTGCGGATCGTGCTGGTCCGCCGGGGCGGGGTGCTCGTCGGCGCCGCCCCGCTGATGCTCGTCCACCGGCCGCTGCCGCTGCTGGTGCCGTTGGGCGGGGGCATCACCGACTACTTCGACGTGCTCGTGGACGAGCGGTACGAGAAGGCGGTGGTGCCCGCCCTGGCGCGGGGACTGCACCGGGCCGCCCGCGGCGCGGTGGTGGACCTGCGCGAGGTGCGGCCCGGGGCCGCCGTGGAGCGGCTGGCGGAGGAGTGGGAGGGCACGGTGGACACCCTGCCGGACTCCGCGTGCGCGGAGTTCCCCGTCGCGCCCTTCGAGGACCTGGTCAAGCGGATGCCCTCGGCGGGGGCCCAGCGCACCCGCGCCAAGCTCCGCAAGATCGACGCCCTGGGCATCGAGGAGCACCGGGTCTCCGAACACGAGGTGCCCGGCACCGTGCGGACCATGCTGCGGCTGCACGAGAAGCAGTGGCGGGGCCGCGGGGTGACCCCCGAACACCTGCGGCCCCGGTTCGCCGAGCACCTGACCCGGGCCACCCGGCGCATGGTGCGCAGCGGTGACGCCCGGCTGACGGAGTTCCGGCTGGAGGGGGAGGTGGTCGCCGCCACCGTCACCCTGATGTCACCGGGCCTGAGCGGGGGCTACCTGTACGGGGCGGACCCCGAGCTGCGGGCCAAGAAGGTGGACGTGGCCACCATGCTGCTGCGCTACGAGGCGCGACACGCCCAGGCCGAGGGCCGGGGCGTGCTGAGCCTGCTGCGCGGGGACGAGCCGTACAAGCACCACTGGCGGCCGGAAACGGTGGTGAACCGGCGGTTCCTGCTGGCCCGGGGTTCGCACGCGGCGCTGCTGCGGCTGCACGGTTCGCGGGTGTCCGGGCGCGAGCGGGCGGTCAGCGCGCTGCGGGAGGCGCTGCCGGCGGCCCGCGATTGGCGGAACCGGATCAACGAGTGGCGTGCGGACGGTGCGAGGCGCTGATGGCACGTACCCGTGGGGCGGCCCGCCCCGGCCCGGGAGGGCCAGGACGGGCGGCACGGTCGGTCCGGCGGGACCGGCTAGAAGGGCCAGAAGTCCTCGTCCCAGTCGATCTTGACGCAGACCTTCTGCTTGCCGACGAGGCCGGAGAGCCAGTCGTCGAAGTCGAGCGGCACGCACCATTCCTTGTCGTTGACGGGCGGCTTCGGCTCGGCGGGCGGCTCCGGCGCGACCGGGGGCAGCGAGGGCTTCGGCGTGACCGGGGGAACCGGCGGGACCGAGGGCTTGGGTGTGACCGGCGGGACCGGGGGCACCGAGGGCTTCGGTGTGACCGGCGGCTCGACCACGGGCGGGGTGGGGACGGGCGGAGTGGGGACGGGCGGGACCACCGGGGGCACGGGGAGGCTCGGGCTCGGCGGGACCGGGCTCGGGACCACCGGGCTGGGGACCGGCGGGGTCGGCACCACGGGTGTGGGCGCGGGCGGGGTCGGGACGACCGGCGGGCTGGGGACCACGGGCGGGGTCGGGATCGGCGGCACCGTCGGCTCGGGCCGCGGCCGCGACATCAGCTCGCGGAAGACCTGCGACGAGCGCGGGTTCTGCCCGCACTGCCACACGCCGTGCGGGCAGTAGTCGGTGATGGTGTGGTACAGCGGCTTCTGCTGGTCGATCCAGCCCAGCATGCGGCGCATGTACTCGGGGTTGTCCCCGTGCCGGAACAGGCCCCACTCCGGGTACGAGATCTGTTTGCCGTGTGCGCGCGCGAAGTCCACCTGGTCGCGGAGGCCGAAGGGCTGGGTGATGTGCTCGTCGAAGCTACGGCCGGGCGCCTGGTCGTAGGAGTCCATTCCGATGATGTCGACCACGTCGTCGCCGGGGTAGCAGCGGGTCCAGCCGATGGCGTCGGTGCCGCGGTTCGGGGCGAAGTCGAAGCGGAACTCCTGGCCGGGCACCGAGCGCATGGTGGTCACGATGCGCTTCCAGTACGCCTTCCAGTTCTCCGGGTCCGGACCGCAGCGGTGGGTGTAGGTGATGCCGTTCATCTCCCAGCCGAGCACGATCACGGTGTCCGGGATGCCCAGGGAGACCAGCCGCTCGGCCAGCCGCTTGAAGTGGACGTCGTACCGGCCGTCGGCGCCGGCCCGGATCAGCCGGGCCACCTCCTGGTCGGGGACCCCGGCCTCGTTGCGTTCCTGCATGGGGACGTTGAGGACGAAGAGGCGGTCCTCCTTGGCCTTGCGCCACCGCGCCCAGTCGTCGAGGAAGTCCGCGCGGCCCTCGATGTTGGACCACAGGTCGCCCGGCAAGTAGGTGTGACCTACGCGGAGTTCCCGGCCGCCCAGCCAGCTCGACAGCTCCTTGATGCGGGCCACTCCGGGGGCGCCGTAGTGGAGGTAGGCCCCGACGGCCGTGGTCGAAGACCGCTGCGGTTCGGTGTCGGGGGCCGCGAGCGCGGCGCCGGTGGCGAGGATCCCGGCGGTCACCGTGCCGATGCAGGTGCTCGCCAGCCTGCGGCGTGGATTGGACATGGCGTCTCCTGAGCTTCCCGAATCGGTGCGCTTGCCAACGACGTTAGGCATCAGATCCGACGAATGGCCTGTCCGGATGGCGTGAGGTAGGCCATTCGCGATTGCGCACCCCCTCTGCTTGGTCCGACTAGGTGAAAGACAGCCTTCCCATGCACGTGTTCGCCACGGATGTCCCCGTTCTTCTGCTCCGCCTCGACAGGAACCCCTTCCACCACGGCACCCTCGGGGCCGTCAGATCCCTGGGCCGGGCGGGTGCGGAGGTGCACGCGGTGGTCGCGGACGGGGGCGGGCCGGTGGCCCGCTCCCGGTACCTGCGGGCGGTGCACCGGGGGCCGGCGGGGGAGCCGACCCCGGAGGCCGTGACGGAGTGTCTGCTGCGGGTCTCCGAGCGGATCGGACGGGCCGCGGTGCTCGTGGCCATGGACGACCTGAGCGCCATCACGGTGGCCCGGATCGCCCCGCTCCTGACGGACCGGTACCTGTGCCCGGGGCAGCCGGCGGACCTGCCCGCCCTCGTGGCGGACAAGGCCGAGCTGGCCGGGCTGTGCGCCCGCTGGGACATCGGGCACCCGGAGACGGTGGTGCCGGCGGACGAGGCGGAGGCGGCCGCCGCGGCCTGGCGGCTGGGGCTGCCCGTGGTCGCGAAGTGGAGCCGGCCCTGGCTGCTCCCGGCGGGCTCGGGGCTGCGCTCCACCACCCTGCTCACCACGGCGGCCGCGGCCCGGCGGCTGTACGCGCGGACCGCGGAGGCGGGCAGCGGGCTGCTGCTCCAGCGGTTCCTGCCCGGCGGCCGGGGCACCGACTGGTTCTTCCACGGCTGCTTCGCGGAGGGGGGCCGCCCGCTGCTGACCGGGGCGGGGCGCAAGGAGCTGTCCTGGCCGGTGCGGACGGGACTGACCGCGGTGGGACGCTGGGTGCCGGATCCGGCGGTGGAGCGGGCCGGGCTGCGGCTCGCCGAGCGGCTGGGCTACGCGGGGATCCTCGACCTGGACTTCCGACGGGACCCGGAGGGCCGGCTCCGGCTGCTGGACTTCAACCCGCGGCCGGGGGCGCAGTTCCGGCTCTTCACGGACGGGGCCGGGCTGGACGTGGTGCGGGCCCTGTACCTGGATCTGACGGGTCAGCGGGTACCGGCGCAGGCCGGCGGCGCGGGCCGACTGTTCGTGGCGGAGAACTACGCGCTCCTGGCGGCCGTTTCGGTGCCGCGGGAGGCGCCCCGGCCGGGGGCGGCGGCGGTGGAGGCCGCCTGGTTCGCGGCCGACGACCCGCGGCCCTTCCTGGCGATGGCGGGGAGCTTCGTGCTGCGCGGGGCGGAGAAGGGGGCGGGCCGGGTGTGGGGCGCCCTGCGCGGGGGCCCGGCGCAGGGCCGCGCCGCGGCGGGCGCGCGCACGCCCCGGCAGCGGGGTGAGCAGGGGCCGCTCGGCCCGGACCGGGACCGCCCGGGACGGACCACGGCGGCCCGGTGAGCGCGGGACGGGCGGACCGGTTCCGGTCCGCCGGGCGGTACGGCGGGGGCACAGACGGAGCGGAACAGGGCGGAACAGGAAGGGCTTCCATGCAGCGCACCGAGGATCTCGTGGTGATCGGAGCCGGCCCGTACGGGCTCTCGGCGGGGGCGCACGCCGCCGCGGCGGGGCTGTCGGTGCGGGTGCTGGGCCGACCGATGGCCTCGTGGCGGGACCACATGCCCGAGGGCATGTTCCTCAAGTCGGAGCCGTGGTCCTCGAACCTGTCGGACCCGGCCGGCCGCTACACCCTGGCGGCGTACTGCGCTTCCCGGGGGCTGCCCGCGGAGCACGGCCGGCCGATGCAGATCGGCACCTACGGGGAGTACGGGCTGTGGTTCGCCCGGGAGGCCGGTCCGCCGGTGGAGGAGTGCACCGTGACCTCGGTGGCCCCGCACGGGGAGGGGTTCCGGATCCTGACGGCGGAGGGCTCGGAGCTGCTGGCGCGGGCCGTGGTGCTGGCGGTGGGGGTGATGCCCTTCACGCACTATCCGCGGGCCCTGCGGTCCCTGCCGGGCGGGCACGTCTCGCACAGCAGCGGGCACCGGGACCTGGGCCGGTTCGCCGGGGAGGACGTGGTGGTGGTCGGGGCCGGGCAGGCGGCGCTGGAGACGGCGGCGCTGCTGGCCGAGCGGGGGGCCCGGCCGCGGCTGGTGGCACGGGCCGGGCGGCTGTCGTGGAACACGCTGCCGCAGCCCCTGGAACGGCCGCTGCTGCGGGCGCTGCGCGAGCCGCACTCCGGGCTGGGCACGGGCTGGCGCAGCTGGGTGTGGTCGGAGCTGCCGTGGGCGGTGCGGCGGCTGCCCGCGGCCACGCGGGAGCGGATCGTGGCGACGGCGCTGGGTCCGGCGGGGGCCTGGTGGCTGCGGGAGCGGTTCGAGGAGCGGGTGCCCGTGCTGCTGGGGCACCGGCTGCGCCGTGCGGTGCCGCTGGACGGCGGCCGGACCCGGTTGGGGCTGTCGACGGCGGCGGGGGAGGAGGCGGTGCTGGAGGCCGACCACGTGATCGCCGCGACCGGGTTCCAGCCGGACCTGGACCGGCTGCGGATGCTGGACGCCGGGGTGCGGGACGGGCTGCGCCGGGTGGGTGGCGGCGGTTCGCCGGAGCTGAGCGCCGGTTTCGAGTCCTCGTACCCGGGCTTGTTCTTCGCGGGGCTGTTGACCGCTCCCTCATTCGGCCCTTCCATGCGATTCGTGCACGGTGCGGGCTTCGCGGCGGGGAGACTGGTGACAGGAGTCCTGCGGCGCCTCGGCGCCGCGGGGCGGCGGCCGGGCGCGTCCGGGCCCGGTCCGGTGGCCGGGAGCGGTGGGTCCGGTGCCGGGCATCCGAAGTCGTCCATGCGGTGAGAGGGGTCCGTGATGCATCCGGATCGGGCGCAGGGCCGGGGCTGGGTCCGCATTCCCGCGAGTCGCGGGGAGCGGCCGTCCGGGGTGGCGGGTGCCGCCCGGTCGGACCAGTCGGCGATCTATCTGTCCCTCGTCGAGCGCTGGCGGGAGGCCGGAAGGACCCTCCCCGGGCATCCTGACGAGGAGTGGGAGCGGCTGATCTCCCAGCCCTGCTGGCCCGGGCCCTGATCCCGCCGGTCCGGTGCCCCGCACCCTGTCCCAGCCGTCCGGAACGGAGGTCCCCATGAGCGAGGCGGAGCCCGAGATCGGGCCGGGCGCGCGGCTGGCCCTGAACCGCATGGGCAGCTTCGTGTGGGACCTCGACGACGGCTCGATGGAGCTGGACGCGGGCGGGATGGTGGTCTTCGACTTCGACCCGGGGGAGTTCGACGGCACCGCGGAGGGGCTGGGCCTGCGGGTGCCGGAGGAGGACGGGCAGCGGCTGGCGGCGGCGGTGGAGGCCGCGCTGGCCGCGGGGGAGGAGGCGTACGGCTCCTACTTCACGGTGCAGCGCCGCGACGGCGAGGAGCAGTGGACGCACACCCAGGGCCGGATCCTGCGGGACGGGGAGGGCCGGGGGCGGCGGATCGTGGGGATCGTCCGGGACGCCACGGCGGAGCTGGCGCACTCCACGCTGCTGAGGAAGCTGGAGGCGGCCCGGGCCAAGCAGACCACGATCGTGCAGCGGACCACGGAGGCGCTGTCCCGGGCGGTGACCGTGGACGACGTGACGGCCACGCTGACCGGGGCGGGGGCGCTGGAGCGGCTGGGCGCGGACGGGCTGGCGCTGGGGCTGGTCGAGAACGGCACCATGAAGATCATCGCGCTGAGCGGGGAGACCCTGGAGATCCTCGGGGAGCGGCGGTTCACCCGGATGGACGGACAGCTGCCGCTGTCGCACGCCGTGATCACCGGGCAGGCACGTTTCGTCACCTCCTTGGCCACGCTGGGCGAGGAGTTCCCGCTGCTCGGCCCCTACCTGGAGCGGATCGCGTTCGACGCGGCCGCCTACCTGCCGCTGATCGCCCAGGCCAAGGCCATCGGCGGGTTGGTGCTCTTCTACAAGCGGCGCACCGAGTTCAGCCCCGAGGAACGCAACCTCTGCCTGGGCCTCGCGGGCATCGTGGCCCAGTCCCTCCAACGGGCGCTCCTCTTCGACCAGGAGCGCGAGTTCGCCACCGGACTCCAGGCGGCCATGCTGCCCCGACGGATCCCGGAGATCACCGGAGGGGAGATCGCCGTCCGCTACCACTCGGCGTGGAGCGGCCGGGAGGTCGGCGGGGACTGGTACGACGTGATCGCCCTGCCCCGCGACCGGGTCGGCATCGTCGTCGGCGACGTCCAGGGCCACGACACCCACGCCGCCGCGATCATGGGGCAGCTGCGGATCGCGCTGCGCGCCTACGCGGGCGAGGGGCATCCGCCGTCCACGGTGCTGGCCCGGGCCTCCCGCTTCCTCGCCGAGCTGGACACCGAACGCTTCGCCACCTGCACCTACGCCCAGGTGGACCTGGAGACGGGCGGGGTGCGGGCGGTCCGCGCCGGGCACCTGGGCCCGCTGATCCGGCACACCGACGGCCGGACCGGCTGGCCCAACCTGCGCGGTGGACTGCCCCTCGGCCTGGCCTCGGCCTTCGAACAGGAGGAGTTCCCGGAGACCCGGCTCGACCTGGTGCCCGGGGAGACCCTGGTGCTGTGCACGGACGGGCTCGTGGAGGAGCCGGGCACCGCCATCACCACCGGGATGGAGGCCCTGGCCCAGGCCGTCCGCAGCGGCCCGCAGGAGGCCGGGGCCCTCGCCGACCACCTCTCCGACCGCCTCTGGGAGCGCTGGGGCTCCGGGGACGACGTGGCCCTGCTGGTGCTGCGCAGGGCCCCGGACCCGGGCACCCACCGGGCGCCCCGCATCCACCAGTACGTCCACCAGGCCGATCCCGAGGGGCTCTCCGAGGCCCGCTACGCCCTGCGCCAGGCCCTGCGGGACTGGGGGGTGCCCCAGCTCGCCGACGACGTGGAACTCGCCGCCGGGGAGCTGCTCGTCAACGCCCTGCTGCACACGGACGGCGGAGCGGTGCTGACCATGGAGGTGCTGCCCGAGCCGGTCCGCCGGATCCGGCTGTGGGTGAAGGACCGTTCCAGCGTGTGGCCGCGCCGCCGGACGCCCGGAGAGGCCGCCACCACCGGGCGCGGGCTGCTCCTGGTGGACGCGCTGGCCACCCACTGGGGGGTGGAGTCCCGCGGCGACGGCAAGGCCGTGTGGTGCGAGTTCGAGGCCCCGAACCCCTCCGGAGGGTGAGCACGCGGTCACGTCCGGTTGTGGAAGCCGTCCCGCCGGGTGACCATCGCCCCATGGAAGGGAGTGCGCCATGCGGTGGATGACACGGGGGCGCGGGGCCGCCCCGGGGGCGGTGCGGGGGCTGGTGCTGCTCCTGCTGCTGGGCGGCTGCTGCGTGGCCGCCCCGCCGCTGCTCGCGGCCGGGCGGGAGCCCGCGCGGCAGCAGGCGGACCGGCATCCGGCGGAACGGGACCCCGGGGGCCCCGACTGCCGCTCGGCCGCGTTCCTGTCGGTGGTGGACCTGACCCCGGACTGCCGCTGACGGCCTACGGGTGACCGTTGCCGACTGCTGACGTCCCCGGGGGACGGCGCGCGCCGTCCCCCGGAGGGCGCGCCGTCTCAGGAGCGGGCGTCGTCGAGGTGCACCGGCTGCTCGTGGCCCGCCAGGGCGCGCGGCGAGGGCAGTCCGCCCTCCTCCTCCAGCGTCACCAGCCGGGCGTCCACCCGGGCCGGGCCGTCGTGGAAGCCCATCCGCAGGAACCGGTCCACCTGGCCGCTGCCGCGCCACTCGTGCCACTGTCCGTCGCACACGGCCTCGGTGCCGCCGAAGCCGACCCGCTTGCCGTCCTGGACGAGGCTGCTGGTCACGAAGACCCTCCGAGCGGGTGACGGCGCGTCACAGCGGTAGCCGCCGGAAAGAGTGAGCGTCCCGTCGTACGAGATGGTCGCCCGGTCTCGCACGGAGATGTCACCGTCGAAGTCCTGGGCGGAAGCCGCCGTACCGAAAAGGGCGGTCAGGGCCAGAGCGGTGGCGGCCACTGCGGGAATGCGCATGCTTTTCCTCCGGGATCGTGGGGGCGGCGGACACGGCCGCCGAACCGAATTGTGCTGATCGCGTGCGGTGAACTCACTCGCAGTCGCACGTGTCGTCGGGGGCATTCGTCCGGGCGCGCGTGAGGATGGCCGCACCCCGCACCGAAGGGACCCCCACCCCATGCGCCCCAGCCGTCGCTCCGCCACCGCCTCCCTCGCCCTGCTGCCCCTCCTCGTCCTCGGTTCCGCCGGCTGTCAGGCCCAGGGCTCCGCCCCCCAGACCCTGGGGCCGGCCCCGGTCGCCGCGGACCCGGCCCGCGACGACCGGCCGGCCGCCGAGCCCGCCCGGACGCCCGCCGGTCAGGCCCCGGCGGCCCGCGCCGCCCGCCTCGGAGACGCGGTCCACCTGCGCGGCAAGGGCATGGGGCAGCACCTGAAGGTGGTCCTGGACGCCGTGGTGGACCCGGCCGTCAGCGCCGACGCGGCCCGCGGACCCGCCGAGGGCAAGCGCTGGTTCGGCGCCGAGATGACCTTCGCGAGCGTGGGCGGGGCCTCCTACGGGGCGCTCGGCCGGATGTGGGCCGTCGACGGCGAGGGCCGCCGCCACCCCTCCGTGGCCACCGGGAAACTGACCACCGGCGACGCCCTCGTACCGCGCCCGCTGGCGGTCGGGGAACAGGCCGAAGGATGGGTCGTGTTCGAAATTCCGGAGAATGTGCGCATCGTTCAACTCCAGTACCGGGAGGCGAACACCCGGGCGAATGCGCCGGAGGGCTCCTGGCATATCTGAGTGCGCATAGCCCGAACCGGTGAACGCCCGTGAAAGGCTCCCGGAAAACACCACTAGGGTGCGGCGCATGACTTCGACTCAGACCGAATCCGCGTCCCGCGAGGCCCGCCTGGGCACCCTCTCCGTCCTGGCCTGGATCGGCGACCCCGAAGACGGCCACGACATCCCGTACCTCCTCGCCTACTCCCTCGGCGACGGCGAGGGCGGCCCCGCGGCCTCCGAGGGCGCGGCCCGCGAACTGCTCCAGCAGATCGGGCTGCGCATCGGCGAGGAGGTGCTCGACGGCACCACCGGCAGCGGCATCCCGATCACCATCCTGGTGGAGGCCGAGCAGGCGGTGCTCACCATGCCGGGCCTGAACGCCCAGTGCTCCGCCCCGCCGGAGTGGGTGCGCGCCGCCGAGGACTCCGGGCAGGTGTACTTCCTGTTCGCCACCCGCGCCTGGCCGGAGGCCGTCCCCGGCCGACCGGTGACCGCCGACATGCTCCAGGCGTTCGCGGGCAACGAGGCCAACCTGACCAGCAGCGCGCACATCGTGCTGCCCGTCACCAAGCTGCGCAAGTAGCGCGGGGCGCCGCCCCGTGCGAGGCGGCGCGACGCACCGCCCCCGCACGCCGGAGGCCGCCGGGCTCCCAGCCTGCCCGGCGGCCTCCGGTCACGTCCGGCTCCGGACCGGACCCCGCGCGGGGACCGGGCCCGGTCCGCGTCAGGGCGTGAAGGTGAACTTCAGCGAGCGGACCCGGTTGTCGAAGCTGGAGCCCGCCAGATCGGGCAGGCCCGTGGCCCGCAGGTCCCGGGGCCGGGTCAACAGCTCCCGGAACAGCGCCCTCATCTCCTGCCGGGCCAGGTGCGCCCCCAGGCAGTAGTGCGGGCCGCCGCCGCCGAAGCCCAGGTGCGGGTTGGGGTCGCGGGTGATGTCGAAGGCGTCCGGATCCGGCCCGAACACCGCCTCGTCGCGGTTGGCGGAGGCGTAGTACAACACCACCTTCTCGCCGGGCAGGAAGGTCCGTCCGCCCAGGAGGTGTTCGGCCCGGACCGTCCGGCGGAACTGGATGATGGGCGTGGAGTGCCGGATGATCTCGTCCACCGCCCCGTCCGCGTACCGGTCGAAGTCCCCGCGCCACAGTTCCCGTTGGTCCGGGTGGTCGGTGAGCAGGGTCAGCCCGTGGGTGAGGGCGTTGCGGGTGGTCTCCACCCCGGCCACCATCAGCAGCGAGAAGAAGGCGCCCAACTGGCGGGCCCCCAGGCCCCGGCCGTCCCCCTCGGCCCCGGCCGCGCCCGATCCGGGCAGTTCGGCACGGACCAGCGCCGAGATCAGGTCGTCGCCCGGGTTGCGGCGCCGCTCCCGGCCGATGCCCGCCACCATCCGTTGCATCCGGGCCAGGGCCCTCAGCCCCCGCCCCGGGATCCGGAGCCGGGCCGCCAGGCCCCGCTCCACCCCGATGTGCTCCGAGGCGTGGTTGACCCGGTCGGCGATCTCCGGCCGGTACCGCTCGGGGATGCCCATCATGTTGCAGATGACCTCCAGCGGGAGTCGGGAGGCCACCGCGGCGACGAACTCGTCGGGCCGCCGCTCCAGCATGTCGTCCACGATGCGTGCGGCCACCGCGTCGATGTCCCGCTCCGCCTCCGCCAACAGGCGGGGGGTGAAGGCCCGTTGCACGATCCGGCGGAGCCTGGCGTGGTCGGGGCCGTCGAGGTTGACCATCGAGTCCCCGAACAGGGCGCGGACCCAGCGGGCGGGCTCGGGCGTGGTCACCCCCGGGGCGCTCGCGAACACCTTCGGCAGTCGGCTGGCCTCCTGCACGTCCGCGTGCCGCACCAGCGCCCAGTGGCCCCGGCCGCGCCCCTCGTCGACGAACACCGGTCCGTCCAGGGCGCGCAGGCCGGCGAAGACGGCGAGGCGTTCGGTGGGCGGGCGGGTCCAGAAGGCCGGGTCCGCGAGCGCGGCCGCCCCGGCCGCCGCGGTTCCTTGTGCCGGGATCGTCATGGCCGCACCTCTTCCTGTCGCCGGGCGCCATCCTCAGTGCTGGAACGCGGCGGCGGGCGTCCCGGCGGACCCGGGGGCCCCGGATTCCCGCGAACGGGGGACGGGCGGCGGGTTTGCGGTTGACGCCCGGCCCGGACCGGGGCCGGCCGGGCAGGGGCTCAGCCCTCCCGGACCGGCTCCGGCACCGGCCCGGCGGAGGCGGGCGGGACCCGCTCCGACAGGACCACGCCCACCGCCACCGCGAGGGCCGCGACCAGCCCCGCCCACAGCACCGCCCGGCTCCCGGTGAAGGTGCAGGCGAGGATCGCCATGGCGGTCAGGGGCAGCACCAGCTGCTGGGCCGCGCCCCGCTTGAAGTGCCGCGAGTGCAGCAGCCACACCGACAGCAGGAACAGCGCCACCGGGATCGTCACCGCGGCGTTCGCCGCCGTGGTCGAGACGTGCGCCTTCCCCACGGCCTGCTCCACCACCACCTCGATGCCCGCCCCGATGGCCGCCGCCGAGCCGAGGATCACGTAGTGCCCGTACCCCCACGGGATCGCCTCGCGGTTGCTCGTGAGCCGCTCGTGGGCCGGTACCGCGAAGTAGATCCACCAGGCCGCGTACACCAGCAGCAGCCCGCCCGCCGCGATCGGCAGCAGCGTGCTCAGCTCCTCGTGCTCGTCCAGCGCGGACTGCACGCCCACGGTGGCCGCGGCGATGGTCTCGCCCAGCACGATGATGGTGAACAGGCCGTACCGCTCGGCGATGTGGTGCGGGTGCCAGGGGGTCTGGTGGCTCCGCTCGGCGATCATCGGCACCGACAGCTCGGCGAGCACCAGCACCAGGAACAGCCACTGCTTCGCCGAGTCGGGGGCCGCCAGCAGCGCCACCCAGCCGACCTGGCACACCAGCAGCCCCGCCGCGTACTTCAGGGCGCAGCTTCGCGCCGCCCCCTGCTCCCCGCGGGCCGCCCGCAGCCACTCCACGGTCAGCGCGAGGCGCATCAGCACGTAGCCGACGACGGCGACCGTCCAGTCCCCGTCATCGAAGGCGCGCGGGATGCCCGCCGAGTACACCAGCACGCCGGCGATCTGCACCAGGGTCATCACCCGGTACGGCACGTCGTCCACGTCGTAGGCGGAGGCGAACCAGGTGAAGTTCATCCAGGCCCACCACACGCCGAAGAACACGAAGAGGTACCCGGTGATCCCGGACCCCGGATGACCCTCGGCGAGGGCGTGCACCAGCTGTCGGCCCGCCTGCGCCACGGCGACGACGAAGCAGAGGTCGAAGAACAGCTCCAGCGGGGTGGCCGCCCGGTGCGCCTCCTGACGGCTGCGCGCGGTCATCTGTCGGTACGCCATGCCCCCAGCACAGCACGGACGGCGGGAGTCAGCAGGCCGTGCGGGTCCCGGGCAGGGCCGCCCGGGTGTCCGCGGCCGCCCGGGCGTCCTCCGCCGCCCGGTGGCGGGCCAGCACCAGCCGGGCCACCCGCGGGTGGTCCGCGAGCGGCTCCGTGACCGTCCAGGCCCCGGCGTCGGCCAGGAAGCGGGTGAAGCGGCCCGGGGCCAGCAGGTGCGCGGCCACCGCGATCCGCCGGTGCCCGGCGGCCCGGAGCTCCGCCAGGGCCTCCGGCACGGTGGGCGCGGCGGAGGTCAGGTAGGCCGTGCGGACCGGTACGGGGGCGGTGCCGGGGCCGCCGGCGGAGGCGGCGAGGAGGGCCGCCAGCCGGGTGGCGGCGTCCTCGGTGCCGGTGTTGCCGCCGGGCCGGGAGGAGCCCGCCCCGGCCACCAGCACGGCGTCCGCGCGGGCCGACGGGTCCGCGGCGCGCTCGGCCGCGCGGAGCCGCCCGTAGAGGGCCGCCGCGATGTCCGGCTCCCCGCTGAGTCCGGCGGTGAGGGCGCAGCCGGTGCCGTCGAGGACGGCGGGGATGTCCACGGTCCGGTGGTAGCCGTCGCCCAGCAGCAGCGGCACCACCACCGCGCCGGGACGCGCGCGCACCACCTCGGCCAGGGAGGGCCGCTGCACGTCGAGGTGGCCCACCAGGACCGGGGTGCCGCCGGTGGTCCGCAGCGTGCGGACCAGGCGCCCGATGACGGCGGCGGCCGCGGGATCGGCACTGCCGTGGACGGCGAGGACGAGCATCGGGATGCCTTCCGGTTCGGGATGCCTTCCGGTACGGCTCCGGGGCCGGGCGGCGCCCCGGGCGGGCGCGGCGCCGACGGGGCGGCCGGGGCGCGGGCGGGGCTCCCCCGGTACGAGGGGGCCCCTCCTCCCACGGTAGGCCCGTCCCGGCCCCGGCGGGCCCGGACCGAGGGCCCGCCCGCAGGGCCGCAGGTCCCCTCCGGAAGGGGGCCCAGGGCCCGCCCGCGAGGGCCGTTCTCCGCGCCCCGGGCCGGTGCCGCGGTCCTACCGTCGGAAGGGCAGGCAACGCGAGACGCATCGGAGCGGACCCATGGCGCAGACGCTGGTAGTGATCGGTCACGGCATGGTGGGGCACCGCCTGCTGGAGGCGCTCGCCGAGCGCGACGCCTTCGCCGACCCGGAACGGCCCGGGGCCGGCGGCTGGCGGGCCGTGGTCCTCGCCGAGGAGACCCGCCCCGCCTACGACCGGGTGCACCTCTCCGCCGCCTTCACCGGCACCGCCCCCGAGGAGCTGTCGCTGTGCCCGCCCGGCTTCACCGAGCGGCACGGCATCGACCTGCGGCTCGGCGACCCCGCCACGCACCTCGACACCGCCGCCCGCACCGTCACCACCGCCTCCGGGCACGTGGTCGGCTACGACGCGCTGGTGCTGGCCACCGGCTCCTACCCCTTCGTGCCGCCCGTGGAGGGCGCCGACGCCGAGGGCTGCTTCACCTACCGCACCCTCGACGACGTCGCGGCCCTCACCGACTACGCGGCCCGCGCCCGCACCGGCGTGGTCATCGGCGGCGGACTCCTCGGCCTGGAGGCCGCGGGCGCCCTGCGCACCCTCGGCCTGACCACGCACGTGGTGGAGTTCGCCCCCCGCCTGATGCCCCTCCAGGTGGACGACGGCGGGGCCGCGGCCCTGCGCGCCACCATCGAGTCCATGGGCGTGGCCGTGCACACCGGCGTCGGCGCGGCGGGCGTCGAGGCCGACGCGGACGGCAGGGCCCGGGCCCTGCGGCTCACCGACGGCCAGGAGGTCAAGGCCGACCTGGTGGTCTTCTCCGCCGGGGTGCGGCCCCGGGACCGGCTGGCCCGGGAGGGCGGCATCGCCGTCGGCGACCGCGGCGGCGTGGCCGTGGACGCCCACTGCCGCACCAGCGACCCGTACGTGTACGCCATCGGCGAGTGCGCGCAGACCGTGGACGGCCGGGTCTACGGGCTCGTCGCGCCCGGCTACCAGATGGCCGAGACCGTGGCCGACGCCCTCGCCGGCCCCGGCGGCACCGTCTTCACCGGCGCCGACACCTCCACCAAGCTGAAGCTGATGGGCGCCGACGTGGCCTCCTTCGGCGACCCCTTCGCCCCCGAGGGCCGGGACGGGGCCGTCTCCGTGGTCTTCTCCGACGCCCGCGAGGGCGTCTACAAGAAGCTGCTGCTCGGCCCGGACGGCGCCCTGCTCGGCGGGATCCTGGTCGGGGACGCCGCCGCCTACGGCTCCCTGAAGCCGCACGCCGGACGGCAACTCCCGGCACCCCCCGAGGCGTTCATCCTGCCCGCCACGGACGGGGCGGCCCTGCCCGGCGCCGACGCGCTGCCCGACGACGCCGTGGTGTGCAGCTGCCACAACGTCACCAAGGCGCAGGTCGTCACGGCCGTCACCGAGGAGTCGCTGACCGATGTCGGCGGCATCAAGAAGTGCACGAAGGCGGGCACCGGCTGCGGCGGCTGCCTGGGCACCCTCCAGGCCGTCCTCGACGCCGAACTCGCCGCGGCCGGCATCGAGAAGCCGCGGGGCCTGTGCGAGCACTTCGCGCTGACCCGCGCCGAGATCTACGAGGCCGTCCGCACCGAGGGCATCCGCTCCTTCGCGGAGCTCCTGGAGCGCCACGGCTCCGGCGGCGAGGGCTGCGCCGTCTGCAAGCCGGTGGCCGCGAACGTGCTCGGCAGCCTCGCCCCCGAACTGGGCCTGCGGCACATCCTGGAGGGGGAGCAGGCTGCCCTCCAGGACTCCAACGACCTCTTCCTCGCCAACATCCAGAAGGACGGCACCTATTCGGTGGTCCCGCGCGTCGCGGGCGGCGAGATCAGCCCCGAGCAGGTCATCGCCCTGGGCGAGGTGGCCCGGGACTACGGCCTCTACACCAAGATCACCGGAGCCCAGCGGATCGGACTCTACGGGGCCCGCGCCGAGCAGCTCCCCGACATCTGGCGCCGCCTGGGCGGGGCCGGCTTCGAATCGGGGCAGGCGTACGGCAAGTCCCTCCGCGCGGTGAAGTCCTGCGTGGGCTCCCGCTTCTGCCGCTTCGGGCAGGGCGACTCGATCGGGCTGGCCGTCACGCTGGAGCTGCGCTACCGGGGCCTGCGCACCCCCCACAAGTTCAAGGGCGGGGTCTCGGGCTGCCTGCGCGAGTGCGCCGAGGCCCGCGGCAAGGACATCGGGGTCATCGCCACCGCCAACGGCTGGAACCTGTACGTCGGCGGCAACGGCGGGACCACCCCGCGCCACGCGGACCTGCTCGCCTCCGACCTGTCCACGGAGGAGCTGATCGCGCTGACCGACCGCTTCCTCATGTACTACGTCCGGACCGGGGAGCGCCTGGAGCGGACGGCGGCCTGGGTGGAGCGGCTGGGCGGCTCCGGAGCCGGCCTCGCGCACCTGCGCGAGGTGCTCGTCGAGGACTCGCTGGGCCTGTGCGCCGAGCTGGAGGCCCAGATGGAGCGGCACGTGGCCGCCTACCAGGACGAGTGGCAGGCCGTCCTGGAGGACCCGGCGGCGCTGGAGCGCTTCGGGCCCGTGGACCTCGGCTCGGTGGACTTCGGGGCGGACCCGGCGGCCTCGCGGGCCGCGGTCGCCGCCGCCCTGGAGCCCGGCCGGGGCCGGGCCGCCGTCCTGGCGGACGGCTCCGAGGCGGCGGTCTTCAAGGACCGGGCCGGCGAGGTGTACGCGGTCGGCAACCGCGACCCCTTCACCGGGGCCGACGTGATCGCGCACGGGATCATGGGCTCCGTGGACGGGGTGCCCGTGGTGGCCTCGCCCCTGCACAAGCAGGTCTTCGACCTGCGGACCGGGGTCTGCCTGGACGACCCCGAGGTCTCCCTGCCGGTGGTGGAGGTCGGCTCCTGACCCCCCGGAGCCGTCGCCCCTGAACCCTCCGCAGCCTTCGTGGTCTCCGTAACCTTCGCAGTCTCCCGCCCCGGTGCCGCGCCCCCCGCGCGTCGCCGGGGCGCGGCGCAAGGTCCCGCACCCGGGCCGCCGAACGCACCCCGGCGGCCGGGACCTTGGGCCGTGATCCCGGGTGCCTTCGGCTCTGCCGCGGGCCCCCGCCGCGGCGAATCCTGGATATGTCAGGACCCGTCTCGAAGTTCAGGACACTGCCATGAGCTCCGCCAGTTCCGCCCCGCAGGACACGCGTCCGGCCAGAAGCCGCAGCGCGGTGCCGGACCCTGAGCAGTACCGCCCCGGCCGCACGATCACCGACTGGGCTCCGGAGGACCCGGCCTTCTGGCGCTCCACCGGCAAGAAGGTGGCCACCCGGAACCTGTGGATCGCCGTCCCCGCCCTGCTGGTCGCCTTCGTGGTGTGGCAGGTCTGGAGCATCACGGCGACCAACCTCAAGGACGTCGGCTTCGGCTTCAGCCAGTCGCAGCTGTTCTGGCTGACCGCCGTGCCCGGCCTCACCGGCGGCACCGCCCGGATCTTCTACACCTTCCTCGGCCCGCGGATCGGCCAGCGGCGGTTCACCGCCCTGTCCACCGTGGTGCTGATCGTCCCGCTGCTGTGGCTGGGCTTCGCCGTCCAGAACCCGGACACCCCCTACGGGGTCCTGATCGCCATCGCCGCGCTCTGCGGCATCGGCGGCGCCAACTTCTCCTCCTCGCTGGCGAACATCGGCTTCTTCTACCCCAAGCAGGAGAAGGGCAACGCCACCGGCATCAACGGCGGTCTGGGCAACCTGGGCGTTTCCGTGGTGCAGCTGCTCACCCCGATCCTGATCACCAGCTCCGTGCTGGCCATCGGCGCCGGTCAGACGAAGAAGGACGGCTCGGAGATCTACCTCCAGAACGCCGCCTTCGTGTGGGTGCCGGTGCTGATCGTGCTGGCGCTGGTCTCCTGGTTCGGGCAGAACGACCTCAAGGTGGCCTCCACCCCCTTCAGCCAGCAGAAGATCATCTTCAAGCGCAAGCACAACTGGGTGATGACCTGGCTGTACGTGGGCACCTTCGGCTCCTTCATCGGCTTCGCCGCGGCCCTCCCGCTGCTGATCAAGACCACGTTCCCGGACTACTCCGTGGCCACCTACGCCTGGATGGGCCCCGCCCTCGGCGCCCTGGCCCGCTGGGCCGGCGGCTGGATCGCGGACAAGCTCGGCGGCGCCCGGGTCACCATCCTGTCCTTCGTCGGCATGGCCGCCGCCATCATCGGAGTGATCAACTTCCTGCCCTCGGGCTCTTCCTCCGGTGAGTTCTACGGCTTCTTCGCCTGCTTCCTCGCCGCCTTCTTCTTCTCCGGCATCGGCAACGGCTCCACCTTCCGCCAGATCCCGGTGATCTTCCGGGGGCAGCACCTGAAGGGCCTCACCGAGGGCACCCCGGAGTACGCGGCCGCCCTGAAGCAGGCCGAGATCGAGTCCGGCGCGGTCACCGGCTTCACCGCCGCCATCGCCGCCTACGGCTTCTTCTTCATCCCGGCGATGTTCGCCAACTTCGCGGTGACCAGCGCGATGTGGGGCTTCGTGGGCTTCTACGCCAGCTGCGTGGTCGTGGCCTGGTGGTTCTACGCCCGCAAGAACGCCGAAGCGCCCAGCTGATCCCACCGCCGGACCGACCCTTCCCCCCTCAGCCAGCCCCGGGGCCCGGACCTGAACGGGCCCCGGGGCTTTCCCCTGCCCCCGCGGCGGCCGTACGAACGGCCACTCCGCCCGGGCTCCCGCGGTGGCCGTACGACCCGCCGCTCCGCCACCCGCGCCCCGCCCCGTCCCGCCCCGTCCGGAAGGACACCCCCGTGCTCGGCATGTTCCTCCAGCTCGCCGTGATGATGGCCGCCATCGCGCTCGGCTCCCGCAAGGGCGGCGTGGCCATGGGGCTCTGGGGGGCCGTGGGCGTGTTCGTCCTGGCAGCCGTCTTCGGGGTGGCCCCCGCCGACACCTCCGGCATCGTGGACGTGATGCTGATCATCCTGGCGGTGATCATGGCGGCCGCCGCGATGGAGGCCGCCGGCGGCGTCTCCTGGCTGGTGGGGTCGGCCGAGCGGGCCATCCGCAGCAGCCCGCGACGGGTCACCCTGATCGCCCCGCTCGTCTCGTGGGCCTTCACCCTCGGCGCGGGCACCGCGCACGTCTTCTACCCCCTGCTGCCCGTCATCCACGACGTGGCCCGGGAGGGCGGGGTGCGCCCGGAGCGCCCCCTCGCGGTCTCCTCCGTGGCCGCCACCGTGGGCATCACCGCCTCGCCGGTCTCCGCCGCCATGGCCGCGATGATCGTGATGTTCGACGGGGACGGCTGGAACCTGCCCCGGATCATGGCCGTGGCGGTGCCCGCCACCCTGCTCGGGGTGCTCGTCGCCGCCGCCGTGCAGTCCCGGGTCGGTCGGGAGCTGGACCGCGACCCCGAGTACCTGCGCCGGCTGGCCGCCGGGGAGATCGCCCCGCCCGGCGCTCCGACCGGAGGCGGTGACGGCCCGGCCGCCGGCGGAGCCGGACCCCGGGCCCGCCGGTCCGCGCTGCTCTTCCTCGGCGGCACCCTGGCCGTGGTCGTCAGCGGCCTCTTCCCCGGACTGCGCCCGCACACCGCCGCCGGACCGCTCCCCATGCCCGCCGCCATCGAGATCCTGATGATGGCCGTGGCCGCGCTGATCCTCCTGCTGTGCCGGGTCGACGCCCGCAAGATGCCGGGCACCGAGGTGGCCCGCTCCGGCACCGTCGCGGTGATCGGGGTCTTCGGGCTGTCCTGGCTCGGCCTGACCTTCATCGGCGCCAACGAGCACCGCATCACCGAGGCGCTCGGCGGGGTGGCCCAGGGGCACCCGTGGTTCTTCGCGGTGATGCTGCTCCTGCTCTCCGCCCTGCTCTTCAGCCAGGCCACCACCACCAAGGCCCTGATGCCGCTGGGCATCGCCCTGGGCATCCCGGCCCCGCTGCTCATCGCGATGTGGCCCGCGGTCAACGGCTACTTCCTGCTGCCCACCTACGGGACCTTCATCGCGGCGGTGAACTTCGACCGGACGGGCACCACCCGGGTGGGCGGCTTCGTGGTCGACCACTCCTTCATGCTCCCCGGGCTGGTGACCGTCGCGGTGTCGGTGGCGACCGGGTTCGCCCTGGTCCGGTTCGTCTGAGCCGCCCGCCGCCCGCCGCCCGCCGCCCGCCGCCCGCCGCCCGCCGCCCGCCGCCCGCCTCCCGCCGCCCGCCTCCCGCCGGGCGGTCGAGGGCTTGGGGCGAAGATCTTGTGAATGCATTCACAAGCGCACGACGGACCAAAGTCCCGCGAGGATCCGCAGGTCAGGACGGGGTTCGGGGCGGAACGCCGGGCCCCGCAGGGACCTTCGGGCGGCAGGTCGGGACCATCGCGGCCCCAAATGATCGATCAAAAGGAGTGCAATGGAGACAAGCGAAGAGGCGACTTGAATGAGGTGCCGGCGATGACTGCCACTCCCGCTGAAGCAACGAAGCACGGCGAGGCCTGGAAGGGCTTCAAGGGCGGACTCTGGCGGGATGCCATCGACGTCCGCGACTTCATCCAGCAGAACTACACCCCGTACGAGGGCGACGACTCCTTCCTCGCGGGCCCCACCGAGCGCACCAGCGCCGTGTGGAAGCTCATCACGGACAAGTTCCCGGAGGAGCGCGAGAAGGGCGTGTACGACATCGCCCACGACGTCCCCGCCACCATCACCGCCCACGCCCCCGGCTGGATCGACCGCGACAAGGACCTGATCGTCGGCCTCCAGACGGACGCCCCGCTCAAGCGCGCGATCATGCCCTACGGCGGCTGGCGGATGGTCGCCGGCGCCCTGGAGACCTACGGCTACCCCGTCTCCGCGGAGCTGGAGAAGGTCTTCACCGAGTACCGCAAGACCCACAACGCCGGTGTCTTCGACGCCTACACCCCCGAGATCCGGGCCGCCCGCAAGGCCGGCATCGTCACCGGCCTCCCCGACGCCTACGGCCGCGGCCGCATCATCGGCGACTACCGCCGCGTGGCCCTCTACGGCGTGGACCGCCTGATCGCGGTCAAGAAGGAGGAGAAGGCCGAGCTGGACGTCCTCCCCGCGGGCCACCGCTCCCTGGAGGAGACCATCCGGCTGCGCGAGGAGCTCTCCGAGCAGATGCGCGCCCTCGGCGAGCTGAAGGCCATGGCCGCCTCCTACGGCCAGGACATCTCCGGCCCGGCCACCACCGGCCGTGAGGCCATCCAGTGGCTGTACTTCGCCTACCTCGCCGCGGTGAAGGAGCAGAACGGCGCCGCCATGTCCCTGGGTCGCACCTCCACCTTCGTGGACGTCTACCTCCAGCGCGACATCGAGGCCGGGATCCTCACCGAGGAGCAGGCCCAGGAACTCGTCGACGACTTCATCATCAAGCTGCGGATCGTCCGCTTCCTGCGCACCCCCGAGTACGACGCCCTCTTCTCCGGCGACCCGACCTGGGTCACCGAGTCGATCGCGGGCATGGGCGAGGACGGCCGCCCGCTGGTCACCCGGACCTCCTTCCGCTACCTCCAGACCCTCTACAACCTCGGCCCGGCCCCCGAGCCGAACATGACCGTCTTCTGGTCCCCGCGGCTGCCCCAGGGCTTCAAGGAGTTCTGCGCCAAGGTCTCCATCGACACCTCCTCGGTGCAGTACGAGTCCGACGAGCTGATGCGCCCGCGCTTCGGCGACGACACCGCCATCGCCTGCTGCGTCTCGGCCATGCCCGTCGGCAAGCAGATGCAGTTCTTCGGCGCCCGCGTCAACGTCGCCAAGACCCTCCTCTACGCGATCAACGGCGGCCGGGACGAGAAGTCCGGCGCCCAGGTCGGCCCCGAGACCGGTGCCGTCACCGCCGAGGTCCTCGACTACGACGAGGTCATGCGCAAGTTCGACGAGCAGATGGAATGGCTCGCGAACGTCTACGTGCACGCGCTCAACGTCATCCACTACATGCACGACCGGTACGCCTACGAGCGCATCGAGATGGCCCTCCACGACCGCGACGTGCGCCGCACCATGGCCTGCGGCATCGCCGGCCTCTCGGTCGCCGCCGACTCGCTGTCCGCCATCAAGTACGCCAAGGTCACCGCGCACCGCGACGAGACCGGCCTGGCCACCGACTACACCATCGAGGGCGACTACCCGGCCTTCGGCAACAACGACGACCGCGTCGACGACATGGCCGTCTGGATCGTCGAGGAGTTCATGAAGAAGGTGCGCAAGCACCCGACCTACCGCGACGCCGAGCACACCCAGTCGGTCCTGACCATCACCTCGAACGTGGTCTACGGCAAGAAGACCGGCAACACCCCCGACGGCCGCCGCGCCGGCGAGCCCTTCTCCCCGGGCGCCAACCCGATGAACGGCCGCGACACCCACGGCTACGTCACCTCGGCCCTCTCCGTGGCCAAGCTCCCCTACGAGGACGCCGAGGACGGCATCTCGCTGACCAACACCGTCACTCCCGACGGCCTGGGCCGCACCCCCGAGGAGCGGATCAAGAACCTGGCGGGCGTCCTCGACGGCTACATGGCCAGCGACGGCTTCCACATGAACGTCAACGTCCTCAACCGCGAGGTCCTCAAGGACGCCATGGAGCACCCGGAGAACTACCCGCAGCTCACCATCCGCGTCAGCGGCTACGCGGTGAACTTCGTCCGGCTGACCCGCGAGCAGCAGCTCGACGTCCTCAACCGCACCTTCCACGGCGCGCTCTGACCGGCCCGCCCCGCCCCGGCCCCCCGACGACCGGGCCGACCGCACACCCATCCCGCCCCCCACCCCACGAGCG
>NZ_JBEOSD010000085.1:0-33375 GCF_040302735.1 Streptomyces sp. NPDC097619
TGGTCGGCGCCCACGCCTCCGAGGCGCGGCGCGGCGAGGCCCGCGACGGGTACGCCGCCCACCACGCCCGCCGGGACGCGCTGGTCCGCACGGTCCGCGGGCTCGGCGGCACGCCGCGGCCCTCCGAGGCCGGCTACCGGCTGCCCGCCCCGGTGCGGACGGCCGCCGACGCCGAGGCGTTGGCGGCGGGGATCGAGGACCGGGTGGCCGGGGTGTACTCCGATCTGGTGCGGGCAGCAGAGGGGGAACTGCGGGCCTCGGCCGCGGACGCGCTCGCCGAAGCGGCCCTGCGCGCCGCGCGGTGGCGCGGGGTCGGCGTAGCCTTCCCTGGGCTCACGGAACGATCGGAACCGGCCGATCGGGCCCCATCAGGCTGAAAAGGATCTTGCAGGTATGGCTTTCGAAGCGCCGGAGCGGCTGGTACGGGCCCTCGGCGAGCTGCCCGGTTCCTCCGAGGACGGGACCGGGCGGTGGCTCGGGGAACTCCCCGAGCGGGCCCGGGACGCCGTGGAGCACCGGGGCCTCGCCGTGCAGCGGGTCCAAGCCCCCGGCGGCCGGAGCAGCCTGGTGGTGCTGGTGCGCTACCCGGACGGCACCCCGGCCACGCTGAAGCTGGCCCCGCCCGCCGCCCGGCCCGACCGGGAGCTGGCGGCCCTGGCCCACTGGGGCGGTTTCGGGGCCGTGCGGGTGCTGGACACCCGGCACGAGGACGGGGCCCTGCTGCTGGAGCGGCTCCAGCCGGAGGTCACCCTGCGTTCCCTGCCGGAGGCCAAGGCGCTGCTGGAGGCGGCGGGCACGGTCCGGCGGCTGTGGGTGGAGCCCCCGGCCGGGCACCCCTTCGAGACGGTGGCCGGGCGGACCGGTCGGGAGGCCGCGGTGCTGGAGGCCGCCCCGGCGGAGCTGCGGGCGCTGGCGGACGCGGCGCTGGGGGCCCGCGCGGAGCTGGTCGCGGTGCCCTCCGAGGAGTTCCTGCTGCACGGTGCCTTCCGGCAGGGCAAGGTGCTGGCCGGGGACCGGGCGCCGTGGTTGGCGGTGGGTCCGGACCCGGTGGTGGGCGAGCGGGCGTACGACCTGGCCCGGCTGGTCCGGGACCGGCCCGAGGACCAGGTGGCCGCCAGTACGGCGGCGGCCGGGGTGCGGCGGCGGGTGAACCGGCTCGCGGACTCGCTGGAGGTGGACGCCGACCGACTGCGGGGCTGGACCCTCTTCCGGGCGGTGGAGTCGGGGCTGCGGGCCTCGGCGGCGGGCCGCCGTCGCGATGCCGAGCTGCTGTTGGAGTTCGCTTCCTGGCTGTAGCGCGGACCCGGGCCGCCCGGCCCGGTCACGGTCTCAGGGGCGCAGCAGGGGCAGCGGGGCGCCCATCACCGCGTACGGCTGGGCGGCGCTGGGGAAGTGGACCATGCGGGCCAGGTCCCGGTAGCCGAGCGAGCGGTACAGGGCGCGGGCGGGGCTCTCGGTGTCGATGGCGGAGAGGATCGAGCGGGGCTCGGCGGCCCCGTCGGTGATCGTGGTGATGAGGGCGCGTCCCAGGCCGCGGTGCTGGTGTTCGGGGTGGACGTGGAGTTCGGTGATGACGAAGGAGTCGTCGAGCCAGTCCTCGTGCCCGCCGTCGCGGAGGTGGGGGGTGACCACGCTGGACCACCAGTGGGTGCGGTCGTTGGGCATGCCGTAGACGAACGCGGCCAGCCGGTCGCCGGGGCCGGTGGTGACGCCGAGGGCGACGGCGCCCCGGGAGGCCATGTGCCGGAGCACGATGTGGCGGCGGATGGCGACCTCCTCCGCGCTGAGTCCGAAGGCGAGGGCCTGGACCTCCAGGGCCTCGTCCACCCGTCCGGCGAGGTCCAGCGGACCGAGGCGGTACCCGGAGGGCAGGGGCGGCGCGTCCCCGTGTGCGTGCGGCATGCGGTGACCCTACTCGGCGGGGGCCGCCGCCGGTATCGGGAAACGGCCGGTCAGAACAGCACGCTCATGAAGGCGCCGACCTCGCGGAAGCCGACGCGGCGGTAGGCGGCGCGGGCCGCGGTGTTGAAGTCGTTGACGTACAGGCTGACGACGGGGGCGACGTCGCGGAGGGCGTACGCGACCACGGCGGCCATGCCGGTCTCGGAGTGGCCGCGGCCGCGGTACTCGGGGGCCACCCAGACGCCCTGGATCTGGCAGGCCCGGGCGGTGGCGGCGCCGATCTCTGCCTTGAAGACGACCTTGCCGTCCTCCACGCGGGCGAAGGAGCGGCCGGTGCCGACGAGTTCGGCGACCCTGGCCTGGTAGAGCAGTCCGCCGTCGCCGGCCAGCGGGGAGACGCCGACCTCCTCGGTGAACATGGCCACGCACGCGGGCATGATCAGGTCCATCTCGTCCTTGCGGATGCGGCGGACGAGCGGATCGGCGGCGATCTCCGCGGAGGGCTGCTCGGTGACCATGAGGGGCTGGTGGGAGCGGACGTCGCGGGCCGGTCCCCAGTGGGGTTCCAGCAGCCGCCACAGCTGGGCGGTGGGCCCGGCGGGGCCGACCACGGAGGAGCATCGGCGGCCGGTGCGGCGGGCCCGGTCGGCGAAGGCCCGGACGGCGTCGGGGGTGGCGCACACGGGGACGAGGTTGGCACCGGCGTAGCAGAGCGAGCGGAGCTCGCCGTCGGCGTACCAGCCCCACATCTCGCCACCGAGGCGCCAGGGGTCGAGCCCGGCCACCTGGACGCGCGAGGTGACGAAGGCGTTCGCGACCGGGTCGCGTTCCAGCACCTCGAGCGCCGCGTCGAGATCGCTGGGCTCAAGGACCCGGGTGGTGGTCTGCGTCAACACTGTCGGGGCCTCACCATGCACGTCTGCTGATCTCCGCACTGTACCTGTCCGGGCCTGCGGGCGCCGCCTCCCGGGAGCCGGCAAATTCGGGCCGGACGCACGAGGGCCCCGCCCGCGAGCTGCGGGAACGGGGCCTTCGGGGCTGCGGGGAGGCGCCGGGGGCGCCGTACCGGCGGGGCCGGGGGACGTCAGCCGGCGACGGAGACCTGGGGCTCGCCGCTGGTGACGCCGTCCTTCTCCATCTGCTCGGCGATCTTCAGCGCCTCTTCGATCAGGGTCTCGACGATCTTCGACTCGGGGACGGTCTTGATGACCTCGCCCTTCACGAAGATCTGGCCCTTGCCGTTGCCGGAGGCCACGCCGAGGTCGGCCTCGCGGGCCTCGCCGGGGCCGTTGACGACGCAGCCCATGACGGCGACGCGGAGCGGGACCTCCATGCCCTCCAGGCCGGCGGTCACCTCCTCGGCGAGCTTGTACACGTCCACCTGGGCGCGGCCGCAGGAGGGGCAGGAGACGATCTCCAGGCGGCGCTGGCGGAGGTTGAGGGACTCCAGGATCTGGATGCCGACCTTGATCTCCTCGGCCGGCGGGGCGGAGAGCGAGACGCGGATGGTGTCGCCGATGCCCTGGGAGAGCAGGGCGCCGAAGGCCACGGCGGACTTGATGGTGCCCTGGAAGGCCGGCCCGGCCTCCGTCACGCCGAGGTGGAGGGGGTAGTCGCACTGGGCGGCGAGCTGGCGGTACGCCTCGACCATCACGACCGGGTCGTTGTGCTTGACCGAGATCTTGATGTCGCGGAAGTCGTGCTCCTCGAAGAGGGAGGCCTCCCAGAGGGCGGACTCGACGAGGGCCTCGGGGGTGGCCTTGCCGTACTTGCGGAGCAGTCGGGCGTCGAGGGAGCCGGCGTTGACGCCGATGCGGATCGGGGTGCCCGCGTCCTTCGCGGCCCGCGCGATCTCCTTGACCTTGTCGTCGAACTGCTTGATGTTGCCCGGGTTGACCCGGACGGCGGCGCAGCCCGCGTCGATGGCGGCGAAGACGTACTTGGGCTGGAAGTGGATGTCGGCGATGACCGGGATCTGCGACTTCCGCGCGATGGTGGACAGCGCGTCGGCATCGTCCTGGGTGGGGCAGGCCACCCGGACGATCTGGCAGCCGGAGGCGGTGAGCTCGGCGATCTGCTGGAGCGTGGCGCCGATGTCGGAGGTCCGCGTGGTGGTCATCGACTGCACGGACACGGGCGCGTCGCCGCCGACGGCCACGGATCCGACCTGGATCTTGCGGCTGACCCGTCGGTCGGCGAGCTTCGTCGGCACGGACGGCATTCCGAGAGAAATCGCAGTCATCTGCTGTGCAACCCCAAGGTGTGGATCAAAGTCCCGATAGGCGGGCTCCAGCCTTCGAGATTACGCCAATCAGCACCCCCTCCGTGCACGAGCCCCGGACCGCCACCCGAACGCGGGGAGCCGGGCACGGAGGTGCCCGGCTCCCCGGTGTCGCTGTGGTATGCGCCCCTCGCGCACGCCCCCCGCTAGGAGATCTTGATGGGGTTCACCAGGTCGGCGACCATCACCAGGACCGTGAAGCACACGAAGACACCTGCGACGACGTACGCGACGGGCATCAGCCGGGCCACGTCGAAGGGGCCCGGGTCGGGACGCCGGAACACCTTCGCGGTGGTGCGGCGGACGGACTCCCACAGGGCGCCCGCGATGTGCCCGCCGTCCAGCGGGAGCAGGGGCAGCATGTTGAACAGGAACAGCGAGAGGTTGAAGCCGGCCAGCAGCTTCAGGAAGAACTCCAGCTGGTACTGGGGCGGGATGTCCAGGTTGAAGATCTCACCGCTGACCCGGGCGGCGCCGACGATGCCCATCGGCGAGTCGGTCTGGCGCTCGGCCCCGTTGAACGCGGCGTCCCAGAGGGCCGGGACCTTGCCGGGCAGGGCGATCAGCGAGTGGACGCCCGCCTCGAACATCTCCCCCATCTGGTCCAGGGACTGCCCGAAGGACTGGTCCACGTAGCCGACGGCCGGGGCGAAGCCCAGGAACCCGGCGGTGACGTACTGGTCCTTGACGTAGCGGCCGTCCTCGTCCGTCTTGGCGACCTTGTTCGCGATGAGGTTCGCGTGCAGGTCGAGCCGCTTCCCGTCGCGCTCGACGGTGATGACGGCCGGGCCGGTGGTGGCGCGGATGTCCTTCTGGAGGCTCGACCAGTCGTCGGTGGGGCGGCCGTCGAAGGCGACGATCTTGTCACCGGGCCGGAGGCCGGCCGCCTTGGCGGGGGCCTCGGGGTCCTTCGCGGTGCAGTCGTCCCGCTGCTCGCTCTGCTGGATCACGCAGGCGGAGACGGTGCTGACGGTGGTGGTCTGGGTGTTCAGCCCGAAGGTCATCAGGGTGCCGATGAAGATCACCACGGCGAGGACCAGGTTCATGAACGGCCCGGCGAACATGACGATGACGCGCTTCCACGGCTTGCGCGTGTAGAAGAGCCGCTTGTCGTCCCCGGGCTGGAGCTCCTCGTAGGCGGCGGACCGGGCGTCCTCGATCATCGTGCGGAAGGGCGAGGTGGACCGCACGGTCACCTTGCCGTCCTCGCCGGGCGGGAACATCCCGATCATGCGGATGTAGCCGCCCATGGGGATGGCCTTGATGCCGTACTCGGTCTCGCCCTTCTTCCGGGACCAGACCGTCGGGCCGAAGCCGACCATGTACTGGGGGACCCGGATGCCGAACATCTTGGCCGTGGACAGGTGCCCGAGCTCGTGCCACGCGATGGACAGCAGCAGGCCGACCAGGAAGACGATTATGCCGACCACGGTCATGAGATGGGTCATGCGCGTGCCTCCACCGCGGCCTTGGCCGCCGATTCCCGCGCCCGGGCACGGGCCCAGGTCTCCGCTTCGAGGACGTCCGCGAGGGTGAGGGAGGTTCCAGGTCGCGGCTGCCCGTGGTCTTCGACCACCGCCGTGACCGTATCCATGATTGCTGTGAACGGCAGCCGACCGGCGAGGAAGGCGTCGACACATTCCTCGTTCGCCGCATTGAACACGGCCGGGGCGGTGCCCCCGAGGGCGCCCACGTGGCGGGCCAGTCCGACGGAGGGGAACGCCTCGGTGTCCAGCGGGAAGAACTCCCAGGTGGACGCCTTGGTCCAGTCGAAGGCGGGGGCGGCGTCCGGGATCCGCTCGGGCCAGCCGATGCCGAGGGCGATCGGGCCGCGCATGTCCGGCGGGGTGGCCTGGGCGAGGGTGGAGCCGTCGGTGAACTCCACCATCGAGTGCACGTAGGACTGCGGGTGGACGACCACCTCGATCCGCTCGAACGGGATGTCGTACAGCAGGTGGGCCTCGATCACCTCCAGGCCCTTGTTCACCAGCGTGGCGCTGTTCACCGTGATCACCGGGCCCATGGCCCAGGTGGGGTGGGCGAGGGCGTCCTCGACGGTGACGGCGGCCAGTTCGGCGCGGGTGCGGCCGCGGAAGGGACCGCCGGAGGCGGTCACCACCAGCTTGCGGACCTGCTCGCGGGTGCCCGCGGCGAGGGCCTGGAAGAGCGCGGCGTGCTCGGAGTCCACCGGGATGATCTGGCCGGGCTTCGCCAGGGCCTTGACCAGCGGACCGCCGACGATCAGGGATTCCTTGTTGGCCAGGGCCAGGGTGCGGCCGGCTTCCAGGGCGGCGAGGGTGGGCGCCAGGCCGATGGATCCGGTGATGCCGTTCAGGACGGTGTGGCACTCGGAGGCGGCCAGCTCGGTGGCCGCGTCCGGCCCGGCGAGGACCTCGGGCAGCGGCTCCCCGTCGCCGTACTGGGCGCGGAGCGCCTCCCGCAGGGCCGGTACGACGTCCTCGCGGGCCACCGCCACGGTGCGGACCCGCAGCAGGCGGGCCTGTTCGGCGAGGAGGCCCACGCGGCCCCCGGCCGCGGACAGGCCGGTGACCCGGAACCGGTCGGGGTGGCGCAGGACCAGGTCGACGGCCTGGGTGCCGATGGATCCGGTGGAGCCCAGGACGACGATGTCCCGGCGGCCGGCCGCGGTGTCGAAGAGGGTGTGCGGGTCGGCGAGAGGGGCTGGACGGTGGCTCATGCCCCCATTCTTGCCGCATCGAGGGGGTCGTAGGACACGCCCTCCCCGGTTCGCCCGTCCGGGTGCGCGACGCGGTGGGGTCCCGCGCCGCGCCGCGTGCCCGGTCGGGGCCGGTGGGGCCGGTCAGCGGAAGGGGCGGTGGACGTTCTTGTGCGCGGAGGGTCCGGGACTGGCGTCGGCGATCCAGGGGCCGTCGCCGGAGGGGTCCAGGACGCCCTCTTCGAGCCAGGTGTAGGCCCCGCCGAGGACCTGGTCGACGACCTTGCGGTCGAGGTCGTCGGTGTTGGCCCAGAGCCGGCCGAAGAGCTCGTCCACGCGGAGCCGGGACTGCCGGCAGAAGGCGTCGGCGAGCTGGTACGCCTCGCGGCCGTGGTCTCCGGAGGCCCGCAGGTGCTCGGCGCGGACGCAGGCGGCGCTCATGGCGAACAGTTCGGCGCCGATGTCGACGATCCGGCCGAGGAAGCCCTGTTTGGTCTCCATGCGGCCCTGCCAGCGGGACATGGCGTAGAAGGTGGAGCGGGCCAGTTTCCGGGCGGAGCGTTCGACGTGCCGGAGGTGGCCGGAGAGGTCGGCGTGGCCGGGCGGGTGGAAGGCGCGGTAGCTGCCGGGGAGCTGTCCGGCCCCGGTGGCCAGCTGGGGCAGCCAGCGGGCGTAGAAGCCCGCGGCGCGGGCGCCCGCGCGGGCCTTGTCGGACAGGGCCTTGTCGGGGTCGATGAGGTCCCCGGCGACGGAGAGGTGGGCGTCGACGGCCTCGCGGGCGATGAGCAGGTGCATGATCTCGGTGGAGCCCTCGAAGATGCGGTTGATGCGCAGGTCCCGCAGGAGCTGTTCGGCGGGGACGGCGCGCTCGCCGCGGGCGGCGAGGGAGTCGGCGGTCTCGAAGCCGCGGCCGCCGCGGATCTGGACGAGCTCGTCGGCGATGAGGCAGGCCATCTCGGAGCCGTAGAGCTTGGCGAGGGCGGCTTCGATGCGGATGTCGTTGCGGTTCTCGTCGGCCATCTGGGAGGCGAGGTCGACGACGGCTTCGAGGGCGAAGGTGGTGGCGGCGATGAAGGAGATCTTGCTGCCGACGGCCTCGTGGCGGGCGACGGGACGGCCCCACTGTTCGCGGACCCCGGACCATTCTCGGGCGATCTTCAGGGCCCATTTGCCGGCGCCGACGCACATGGCGGGCAGGGAGAGCCGGCCGGTGTTGAGGGTGGTGAGGGCGATCTTGAGGCCGGCGCCCTCGGGGCCGATGCGGTTGGCGGCGGGGACGCGGACCCGGTGCAGGCGGGTGAGGCCGTTCTCCAGTCCGCGCAGGCCCATGAAGGCGTTGCGGTGCTCGACGGTGATGCCGGGCGAGTCGGCCTCGACCACGAAGGCGGTGATGCCGCCCTTGCCGCCGGAGTGGGCGGGGACCCGGGCCATGACCACGAGGAGGTCGGCGACGACGCCGTTGGTGGTCCACAGCTTCACGCCGTCGAGGACGTACTCCTCGCCGTCGGGCACGGCGGTGGTGGCCAGCCGGGCGGGGTCGGAGCCCACGTCGGGTTCGGTCAGGAGGAAGGCCGAGATGGCGGTGGTGGCGCAGCGCGGCAGGAACGTGTCCTTCTGCTCCTGGGTGCCGAAGGTCTTCACCGGCTGGGGGACGCCGATGGACTGGTGGGCGGAGAGCAGGGCGCCGATGGCGGGGCTGACGGAGCCGACGAGGGCGAGGGCCTTGTTGTAGTAGACCTGGGTGAGGCCGAGGCCGCCGTACTCGGTGCCGATCTTCATGCCGAGGGCGCCGATCTCCTTGAGCCCGCGGACGGTCTCGTCGGGGATGCGGGCCTCGCGCTCGATGCGCTGCCCGTCGACGTGCTCCTCGCAGAACTCCCGGAGCCGGGCGAGGAACTCCTCGCCGCGCCGGACGTCCTCGGCGGCGGGCTGCGGGTGCGGGTGGATCAGGTCGAGCCGGAACCTGCCGAGGAAGAGCTCCTTGGCGAAGCTCGGTTTGCGCCAGTCCTGCTCCCGGGCCGCTTCCGCGACCTGCCGGGCCTCGCGTTCGGTGACCTTGGGCCGTTCCGGTCGTGCGGGCTGTTCGGGCCGTGCGGGCTGATCGGACATGCGGGGCTCACCTCGCCGCCGTAGGGGGACCTTGGGGGCTACCGGTCGGTGCTACCTGTGAGTCGTACCCGCTTCGCGGCGAATGGAACAGGGGACGGCCCGAGCCCCCGCACAGTAGGTCACACGGAGTATCGCTGACCTGCGATTTCTCCCTGACCAGCCGGTTTCCCGTGTGGCGTAGCCCGCGATGGCCCGGGATAGCCCGCACTGGGCCGCGATACCGCCGCTGTATGTTCCCGCGGGAACATACAGACCAACGGGACCCGATTCATGCCGCTGAGCACGTTGAAAACGACCCCCGACAGCATGAAGCACTCATGACAAAATCGTATGCCCCGCAAGGTTGTGAGTGTCGGCTCCGATGCCTCACGGGCTGTGATGAGCCGCGCTCACTACGGCACCCCGGCAATCAGGACCGGGCCCGCACCTACTCTGCCGGCCGGGACAAGGTGGCTCGGGGCGGTGCAGCGCAGGGCTTCGAGTTCCTGGTGCACATGGCAGAGCACGGCTGTTCGACGAGCGTAGCGATGGAGAGCACGGAAACTCGGAGACTCTCAAGCCGAGGTTCGGTAAGCGACCTCGGAGAAGAGACCGGTGATGCACCAGAACCGTGCCCAGACCAACCCGGTCGATCAGTTTGTTTCTTGGTCGCCCACTCCTTCACCCTCTATGTCGTCGAGAAGTCGACGAGCGAGGTCAACCAGCGTTTCACCACCCTCAGTCGCCCAACGGGCCGTGCCCTGGTTTGAGACGGGACGCCCCTCCCACTCAGCGAGTTCCCACATTCGGGCGATAAGCCCGGAGGGTGAGTAGCGATTGCCGTCGGCAGCCCACAGAAGCGGCTTGGTGTGGTGGTTGACCCATGTAGCTCGCGAGCGCAGTTCATTGGCGGCGAGCCAGGGCTCCAGGGCCCTGCGCTCGGACTCGATGTAGGTGTGCAGGAACATCGGCGCTCCGTCCTTCAGCACACCCTGGCCAACGATGACGTGCACGGCATTGGGCCGGCGGCGCTTGCGTTCCTTGGTCGGACCGTTGCGGTACTTCTCTGGGAGCTCACTGCCGACGGTTGCCGCCGAGCCCAGTGTGTCAAGTACATCCGTCACCAGTGCACGCACCGACCCCGCATCCGCGCACAGATACTGGATGCGGGAGCGTTCACCGATCGCATCCATGGCCATGACCAGAGCGGGGACCGTGCGGGCAAGCAGTTCGGGTACTTGCCGGATGGCGACCTCCGCCCAAGCAAGTGTGGGATCGGGTTCCTCGATGGTCCCATCTGCCTCGTCCGCATCACGGAGCTGCCGGAACACCAGGTGGGCGATAAGGTACGTCCCGTGCTCGACGGCGGCGGCAGCCCGACCTGAGTAGCTCTTGCGAAGCTCAGCTAGTCCCGCGCGTACAGCACGCAGCACCCTCACCGCGTTCCACAGCAGGAAGACACTCGGCTGCGGGCGGAAGAGCGCGTCATACACGCCCTGCCCGCCCCGCTCCCACAAGACGTCCAGATTCGACGCGATGCGGGCCGCGTACTGACTACCCGGATGTGCACAGGCAAGGGCACACGCCGCCTCCACCACGGAGCAGCCGACGTCCTGCATCGGCTCCAGCTCGCCACGCCGCACCCCGTAGACGAGGCCGAACTCGGCCTCCATCTCCTCGATGAGGGCTGCCTGTACCGGATCGAGGGAGATGAAGTCCCTTGCCTCCACGCTGTTCTGGCGGTTGGTTGCCCGGGTGGCCTGTTTCGCGAACTCCGTCGCCCCACCCGTGACGATGACCCTGATCCCGACGTCCGCCGCATACGCGTCGTTGGCGCCCTTGGCAACGGCATCGGCAATCGAGCGGACCGTCTGGGCGCCGTTGACGACGCTCGCTCCATGGATCTTCAGGTTGAGCGGGTACCTCTCTGGCACTCCGATCTGCCGGTGCGTCGCCTCCAAGGAATCGCACAGGACAGTGATCCCGTTATTGAAATACCAGAAGTGATTGGGCTCTTCGACGAGCGTGGTAACGAGTTCGTTGTTGATCGAGGTCAGGCCGAGCGGGTTACGGATGTTGCGCGCGAAGAGACCATTGCCCGCCTGCGCCCAGGAAGCGACCTGATCCGCTGACACCACGCCCTGATAGGACTCGTACAGGTTGGGCAGCTTGAACCAAGGGCTGAGGTCCGCTTCCAAGTCGATTGGCTCGTCTGTTATGTCGTCTCGTACGAGGGCGTAGATCTCGCGAGCAAGGATCACCTTGTGGTCGAGCCGATCACCGTGGTGGTTGAACTCCCCTTCGCCGTTGACCAGCGCCTGGTTCAGTTCGGCCGACAGGGGATCGGTCCCCATGAGCACGATGACCTGCGTAACCGGAACCGTTCCGCTTACCATCAGCTGCTTCGCCCGCTCCGCAAGGAGCCGCCCGCGCGGGTTGAACTGAGCGAACTGTTCGCTGTCGATCAGTCGCAGGCCGGCGAAGAGACCGTGGATCACCGGAAGTTTCGCCGTGGCGTTCCCTCTGTTGGACCACTTGCTCTGCACCAGGTAGACGTGCTTGCGGTCGTGGTCCACTGCGATCGCGTCGATGCCCTGGTCGGCTCCGCCGTCGATGACGGTGAGCGCAGCGTCACTCGGGCTCCATCCGGTGACGATCCGTACGGCGTGCGCGGCCAGCGCCCGGCTCCGAAAGTTGCTGACCCTGCTGTCCTCAGAGTGATTGGCGAAGTCACTGACATCGATGAGGTCGACATAGGTCTCGTCCAGGGCCCGGGCAACCTGACGGACCTGGGTGGGCACATCGTGAGTGGACGGACGAGGTGTGCGGTGCGGTGCGGGCATGTGCGCGGAATCCCCGATCTTCCGTACGACGGCGGGATCCGTCGACGTGTTGCGGTTGTGTGCAGCTGATGCGGGCAGAGAACTACCCAGAGGTGCGACGGGTTCCCCGCCGGGACCTCGACCGGCCTTACGCAAGGCTCTCTGCCACCGTGCGGAAGCGTTTGCCCGCCTCGTCAAGGTGCTCGGCGATGGACAGAGCGATTTCTCCTGGGGAGCCGAAGTCGTCGAGGGTTGCAGTGAGGCCCGCCTTCAAGTCGAGGCTGACACCCGGCCTTTGGAGCAGTTCACTCACGGGATAGGAACGGAATCGCGGAGACGGGGTGCGCCCTCGGTGGTCGAGCTCGCCAGGCCGGTAGGCGGCTAGGAACTCCGCGAAATCGGCCTCGGTGAGGGGCCTTCCCGTGTCCGTGTGGTGGTTGTCGGTCCGGGCGTCGTACACCCAAAGCTCACGGGTGGCGGGCTCACCGGTCGGCCGGGGGACGGACTTGGTGAAGAAGAGGATGTTCGACTTGGAGTTGGTGCCATGGAAGATACCCGTGGGGAGCCGCAGCAGAGTGTGGACGTCACAGTTCCTGAGAAGCGCCTCGCGGACGGTGGCGGCAGCGCCGCTTCCGAAGAGGACCCCGTCGGGAACGAACACGGCAGCCCGGGCGCCCTGCGGCAACGTGATGGCAAGGTGCTGGAGGAAATTCGTCGGCAGGTCGGCCTTCTGCGCCCAGAAGTCATCGCGTCGGTCGGTGTCGGGGACGACATCGCCGCTCTTGAACGGGGGGTTGCAGATAGCCACGGTCGCGGCCACGTCCCGGTGGTACCGGCGGACGGCGACACCCTTCTCCTTGAGGGAGTCTGCGCGCAGGACGGGCGGCATGTCCGAGAGGACCCGTCCCGTGTTGAGCAGGATGTTCATAGTGGCAAACCGACACATCTGGGCGTCGATGTCGGCCCCGGCGATAGCGGTCGAGTCAACATACGTACTGGAGGCGGTCATCTCCCGGTGCGCGGCAATCAGCGTGCTGCCGAGGCCGCCGGCCGCGTCGATCACTCTGTCTTCCGCGGTGACGGCAAGGGCCTTCGCAACGACGGCAAGGAGCGGCGGCGGCGTGAGGATCTGCCCCGTCTGCCGCTTGGTGAGGAAGTCCTCGCGACACTCAGCGAGCATGGAGGAGAACGCCTCACCGAGGGTGCTCTGTAGTACAGCGGTCCACCGGTACGGGGCGAATTCCTCGACGACGAGCCGCCTGAGCTCGGACATCCGGTCTATGTTCCAGGGCTGGGCATCGTGAAAGAGAACACTCGCGGTGGCCCTGCGCGGGTCAGCGGGGTTGGGGGTGCCGAGCTCGTCCATCAGGCGGGCGAGGAAGGCGTGCAGGTCTTCGCCGTTGAGGTCGGTGAGCTTGAGCCAGCTGCCGGCCGGGGCGACAGGCTGTTTGGCGAACCGCCCGGGGCGTTGGGTGTGTTCATGGTCGAGCTTGAGGAAGAGCAGGTAGGCGATGTGCTCGACAAACTCGAGACGGGTCAGGGCCTTGATGCTGGTCTTCTCCCGATAGAACTTCCACAGGCGCTCTGTGATACGCCTGCTCGTCCATTCGCTTTCCGGCGACTCCCCCGGCGCTCCCCGACCGATGCCCCGCCCGACCGCCATGCTTAGCCCTGCCTTCCATCGTGCTCCCGAGCGGGCCTGGACCTCACGGCCCCATCGACCCGCTCGGGTGACGGCGGCTTACCGCTCTGGTGCTTCTTCGCCTTCGGTGGTGCTGTCGTCCGCGGTCTGCGCACCCGTCTTGAGTGCGCGGGCAACTGCGGTGAACTGGGCCAGGGCCGTCTCCAGTTCGTCCACGATCTCCTGGGCGATCACGTCGGGGGACGCGAAGACCATGTCGGAGGACGAGGCAGACTGAAGGACCGTTAGGTCCAGATTGACCTTGTCGCGAGCGATCAACTCATCGTAATCGAACGCACGGAACCGTTCACTGGGCTTTCGCGTCGAATAGTCGGAACCGCCGGAGTGATAGGCCGCGACGAAGTCGTCGAGGTGCTCACGGCTCAACTGGCGCTGCTTGAGGGTGAAGCGTTGGTCGGTACGGAAGTCGTAGACCCAGAGTTGGCGGGTTCCGGGGCGGCCTCCAGAACGCTGGCCGGTCTTGTCGAAGAACAGGACGTTGGCCTTGACGCCATTGGCATAGAAGATGCCGGTCGGGAGCCTGAGGAGGGTGTGCACGTCGCACAGGTCGAGAAGGTTGCGGCGGATCGTGGTGCCCGCGCCGCCCTCGAAGAGGACGTTGTCGGGAAGGACGAGGGCGCCGCGCCCGTTGGTCTTCAGCAGGTTGTAGATGTGCTGGACGAAGTTGAGCTGCTTGTTGGTAGTAGGGGCCCAGAAGTCGGTACGGGCGGTGTACGCCTCGCCGGTCACCGAGCCAACGCCGAACGGCGGGTTGGCGAGCACAATGTCGTAGTGCTTGTGGATCGGCTTGGCCAGCGAGTCTTGAATGGTGATCAGCGGCTTGGCCTCGGAGGTTCCGATGCCATGCAACAGCATGTTCATCAGGGCGAGGCGGGCGGTCTCGCGGACCAGCTCGTAACCGGTGATCGAACCGGTCTGGAGCTTGCGGCCCTCGTCGCCGTACAGCTCATCCTCGTAGCGGGTGGCGATGTGCGCGTGCGCGGCGATGAGGAAGCCGCCGGTGCCGCAGGCCGGGTCGGTGATCGTCTCGCCGATCTTCGGCTGGATGCAGTCGACCATGGCGTCGATGAGCGGGCGAGGGGTGAAGTACTGACCCGCACCCGTCTTACGGTCTTCCGCACCTCGCTGAAGAAGGCCTTCGTAAGCGTCCCCCTTGAGGTCCTGGTTCTCGGTGGTCCAGGTGTGTGGGTCGATCAGGTCCTTGATCAGGCGTTCCAGGACAGCCGGCTCATGGATCTTGTTCGACGCCTTGGTGAAAACCTCGCCTAGCATGGTGCCGCCGCGCTGACCGAGGTCCTTGAGAATGAACTCGTAGTGGTCCAGCAGCGCTTCGGCGGACCGGGTGGTCAGGCTCGTCCAGTCGCGCCCTACGGGGACGAGGGGTGCCTCGGGGGCATTGCGGCGGAACTTAGCAGGGCGCTTGGCACGCTCGTCCGCCATCTTCAGGAAGAGCAGGTACGTGAGCTGCTCAACGTAGTCGAGAGTCGAGACCCCGGAATGGCGCAGCAGCTCGCAGTATGACCAGAGGCGGTTGACGAGGGTGGAGGTCGGGACCTGCTGGTCAGAGGGCTGGATCGGGGTCGCCGACTTGTCGATACTCATGGCGCTCACTGAGGAAGCTCTTCCTGACCCGGAGGGGTCGTCTTGCGGGGGACACGCTTTCGAGCGGGTTTGACAGCAGACAGGCGCTGGGCGCGGATGCGGTCGAGCAGGACCGAGGCGGGCTCGTCGACGGGGTCCTGAGGGACAAGCGCACCGGTGAAAGCTGCATGGAGGAGCGCGCCGCGAAGCTCCGACGCCTGCGCAAGGGCCCCCTGCGCCAGCTGGTGCGCGGCGGATGCTTCCTCTACATGGCTCTGGATGACCTTGACGAGCTCTGCTTGCAGCTCTCGTGGCGGGACAGGCACGGGAAGCAGCTTTATCTTGCGCAGGCTGATCGACGCCAGGTTGACCGTCTGCTTCCCGTTTCGATCACACCAGCTCTTCCCGAAACTGTTCGCATGCCAGGCCAGCAGAAGAGGGTCGAGGACATCATTTATGACCCTTGCCCGGAACACGTGATTCTGATGAATGCAGTCTTCGATCTGACCTTCCCAGATCCATCCACGTCCGAGCTTGTCGCGGTCGCCTCCCTCGTTGAGGAGAACATCACCGTTCACGAGCCTCAATGCGTCAGCCTTGACCGCCGGAACTCGGATTTTCTCGATGCGGTCGAGCACGAGACGGCCACGTTGGACATTCGCAACCCTGAGGTAAGGCACCTCAACATAGTCCGGGTCACTCTGCTTCTTGCTGTCTTTGGTCACACCCCCTGCGACCGCTGCGATTTCCCCGAGCCGAGCCCATCTCCATCCCAGGGGAAGATCTGGAAGAACACCGTCATCGGCATCCACCTTTTCCAGCTCGGCAGGGAAAAGTTCAGCACCATCCAGGCCTCCGCAGACGCCTTGCCCCGTAATCCGGTCTCGGAGGATCTCAGAACTCGCCAGTGCGGTACGCGCTGCCGCCTCACCGGCCTCGATGTGTGCGAGCTGCTCGTCCAGCCTGGCCACGATTCGGCGCTGTTCAGGGAGAGGCGGGACCGGGATTTCGATCTCCATCAGGCGGGAGACTTCAAGAGAGGCCACCGTCGTCCCCTGCTTACGGCAACGATCCAGGATGAGCCGTTCCAGCGCCTTGATCATCGAAGCGAGCCACCGCCCTTCGATTCCCTGATGCGGCACGACCGCCTTCATGTCCTGATTGAGTGTCACCTCGAAGGGGACATAGGCCACAGGGACTTTCCGCTCAAGAATTCCGGAGCGCACGACCAAAGCGACCGATCCTGCGGAAAGCAATTTGACGGAAGATTCAAGCAATGCAGATTCATGAATTAGATCCTGCGTACCCGAGAGTACCGCCTCACCCATGTCTTTTGGTGACAACCATGGAATGGTTCCGTCAGCCCAGAATTCCGGCCTACGCTTCGATGGCGTTCCGCCGCCGTACCATTCCCCGAGCTCCCTGAGCGTGGCCCGGGCCCACCCCACCGGCAGCCCCTCACCCGGCGCGACTGCCACTGAATCCCCCGCGCCCGAGTCCCTCACGCACCCAGCTCCTTGTCCAGTTCGTCAATGATTTCTTCCGCCCGATTCGCGCCGAATTCGGCGAGGAATCCGTCCGTTCCGTTGCGTGTCGTGAACGGGGCATAGTCAAGGTCGGCGGTGTCGAAGCGTACACGCTTGATGGTCGCGCCGACGATGTGGTCGAGCCACCAGCGTTCGCGCGTACTGAAGCTGACGCCGGACTGCTCCTGGCGGGCAAGCCAAGCCACGTACCGTTCTCGTACAGCCTCTTCGTGGGGACGAGGAGCCGGGGCTCCGCGTTCCGCACCGCCGGCGAGTTCGTAGCGCAGCAGGGCGAGAAGGTCGGCCGCGGTGCGCTTGGCCCGCTTGCGCACCAGCGCCTGGCCGAGGTTCTCGTAGGCCTTCCAGAGGGTGTCGGGGGTCCAGGAACGCGGCGGCCGGGCGACGCTGCGGGCCACGTCCTGGAGGCGTCGTAGGGCAGCGGCTGGCGGGATGTCGGAGTCGGCGCCGAAGGCGATGGTCAAGGCCGCGATCTCGTCACGGTTGTCGTCGATGTACTGCTTCCAGCCGCGGACGGTGGCCTGCGCGCTCTCCTCGTCGTCGACGGCCGCGCCCGCCCGGACCAGCGTGTCACGGCTGTTCTCGTCGTACAGGATGTCCTTGGCGCGGCGCATCTCCAGGAGCCTGGCGCGCAGTACCGGTGCGGCGGCAAGTGGCTTCAGAGCACGTTCGATGAGGTCGCGGACCGCACGTTCGGGGTCGCGGCCGACGCGCTCGGCGGCCTCTCGGGCCTCCAGCTGGTCATCAGCCGAGACCGCTTTGACCATGCCGTGGACGATATCTTTCAGCGATACGCCACCGCTGATTCGTTCGATCTCGGCACGCTCCTCGCTCGTCATCTGAAGGTCGAGTTTGGCGAGGCGCGAGGCGAGCGTCGATACCTCTTCCTCTTCAATAGTGTGCGCGGCAGTCTTGCGGAGCAGCTTCTCCAAACTGATCTGCTTGTCGCTGTGGCGCTCCAGGGGCGCGGCGTCGACCTTCGGCTTTCGCGTGACTCCGACCGCGTCGACCATAACGAAGCGGGTCTTGGGGCCGACGCCGGGTGTCACGCGCTCGAATTCGGTTAGGGAAAGGGTGCGCGCACCCCGGCCCTTCATCTGCTCGAAATAGGCCCAGCTCTTGACGTCCCGCAGGAAGATCAGGCATTCGAGGGGCTTGACGTCCGTGCCCGTGGCGATCATGTCGACGGTGACCGCGATACGGAGCTGGGGAAGGTTTCGGAAGTCTGCGAGCCGTTCGGCCGGCTTCCGGGCCGCGTGCGTGATCTTGGTACAGAAGTCGTTGCCCTTGCCGAAGACGTCCCGGATGACTTCGACGATTTCCTCGGCGTGGTTGTCGTTCTTCGCGAAGACCAGGGTCTTGGGGACGTACATCTCGTCCCAGAGCAGTGCACCGGTGTCCCGGTCCCGCTTGGCGCGCTCCGGGAAGATCTCTGTAAAGAGACGGTCTCGAAAGGTCTGGATCACCGTGCGGAGCTGGTCCTTGCTGATGATGCCGACGCCGACCTCCTTCGCTCCGTACTCGATGTCCTCGGCGATGTCCTCGTAACGCTGACGGCGGGTGCGGCGGTCACGGACCGGGACCGTGCCCTGAGCAATGACCCCGCCTTCGCCTGTTATCCGCGTCTCGATCTCGTACACGGAGAAGTCGACGTTGACTCCGTCGGCGACGGCCTCCCGGTAGGTGTACTCGCTGACCAAGTTGCCGTTGAAGTATCCGAAGGTCTGGGCGACGGGGGTGGCGGTGAGACCGACGATCGGGGCATCGAAGTACTCCAGGACCGAGCGCCACTTGCCGTAGATGGAACGGTGGCACTCGTCGACGACGATCAAGTCGAAGGCTTCGGGAGGGATGGTGTCGTTGTAGCCGACCTCGATGTCTACAGGCACGTCGTACGGCAGATCGGCTTCGTCGCCCTCACCTTCAGGGGCCGAGTCGGGAAGGCTACGACCGGTGAGCTCCATGTAGAGGCGTTGGACAGTGGAGATGACGACCTTCGAGGAGGCGAGCATCCCCTCAGCACCCAGCCGCTGCACGTTGAAAAGGTCAGCGAACTTTCGATGGGTATCCGGTGTGGTGAAGTTTTCGAACTCTGCGAATGCCTGTGCGCCCAGGTTGTTGCGGTCGACGAGGAAGAGCACGCGTTCAGCTCTGGCGTGCTTGAGCATGCGATAGGAGAACGTGACGGCCGTGTACGTCTTGCCGGCGCCGGTGGCCATCTGGACGAGAGAGCGGGACTGCCCCATACCGTGCTGGCCCCTGCCAAGGGCAACCGAGTTTTCCACACCCTGGATGGCAGTGATCTGAGCCGGGCGCAGCGGGCGCTCGTCGAGTTCGGGCATCCGCAGCCGCAGCCTGGCCCGGTAGCTGGGGGCCTGCGGGTCCTCTTCGGCTTGGCGCATCCAGCGTGCCAGGGTGCGCGGCTGGTGGAAGGAGAAGATCCGACGGGTGCGGGAGTCGGGGTCGAGAGTGGAACGGAAGCGCGTCTCGCCGCCATCGCTCACGTACCGGAACGGCAGCGGTGTGCGCCAGGCCACCAGACGCTGCTGCGCGTCGGTGAGGTTGTCGGCATACCCATTGGCCTGGGCCTCTGCGGCTGAGAGGTCTGCGCCCTCTCGCTTGGCCTCGATGATGCCGACGAGCTTGGCCTCCACGTACAAGGCGTAGTCGGCGCGGCCACGTGCGGTGGTCACCTCGCGGACGGCGACTCCGCTGCCGCGCCGGTCGCCCTGGACGTGAAGGTTGAGGCCCGATACGGCGTCCTGGACGTCCCAGCCAGCCTGCCTCAGCATCTCGTCGAGCCTGTAGCGGACCTGGGCCTCGGTGAGGGGCTCTCGGGATGCCTGCTCTGCGTTGTCGAGGAGGCGAGCGCGCTCTGCGACTGCGGCGGAGGCAGCGGCCGGGCTAGTGACGTCGGAACGGTGCCGGTGAGCACGCTCCTGGTCGGCCGCCGTCTCGATAACCGCCAGCTGCGCCTGCATCGCGGCGACCTGGCGGGCCAGCTCCTCGCGCTCGGACTGAGCCTGGGCGAGCTCGCGCTCGGCCGCGGTGCGCGCAGCCTGTTCGGCCTGTGCGTGCGATGCCTGGTCCTGGTAGCTGAGCCGGGCCTCCTCGAGCGCTCTGCGGGCAGCGGCGACATCGTCCGCCAGGCGGGAGTTCCGAGCGGCTGGAGTTCGGTCCGGGCTCGGCGGTACGAAGGTGAGCTGCTCACGGGAACCCGTGAGCAGACGGTGATACCAGACACCGAGACGGAAACACGTGCGCAAGGCCCGGAAAGCATCTTCGGCGCTGTCGTGGTCCTTGTGGTTGGCGTCATTGCCGAGTGTGCGTACCTCGTGGAAGGCGCTACCAACGTCGCCGTGAAGATAGCCCTCCCGCTCCAGGGCCCTGAGTCGGTCGAACTGGGTACCACCCTCCGCCCGGACCCGGCCCCGACTTACCAGGTCCGTTGCCAGGGCTTCTCCGAACTGCCGCGACTTGATCAGCGAGGTGTTGGGATCGTCAAAAACGTGACTCTCGGCAGCGGCCCCATAGGCGACAAGGAGCGGAAGGGAGGGTAGGAGGAAACCAAAGTTCCTGGACTGCTGAGCAAGCCGTAGCAGCCTGGGGTCCGCCGTAGAACGGTCTGCGCCGCCTGCACTCATGTGGCCCTTCCGCCTTAGCAAGAGTCCCTGCCCGTTCATCCGGGCCTAGGGCATGATCACGCCTCCATCAGACGCGCGCGTGATCCCGTCGAGCCTAGCGGGGCTGATCCTCACACCGCCAAGGTTTCAGGTGACGCCGATCCATCACCGATTCCAGCCGGTTCGCGGCGCAACTCACCCGGGGCCAGCGGCCCGAGTTTTCTCGGTAAGCGCGACTTCGCCACCATGTGAAAGTCCGCACACTTCGCGTACGACTCGTCATGCTTCATCAGCCCCGATGGGAGCGTGGGTGTCCTGTGGACTGGAAATGCCGGTGATCAGCGCGACCGTCACCGACGGCGAGCCGAACGACACCGCCGCCCCGCGCACCGCGGTCGGCTTCTCCCGCGACGGCCGGCGGCTGCGGCTGGTGACCGTGGACAGGCGAGCGGTTCCGCGACCCGGTTGACCGCGAGGACGACCACAGGACGTGTTCCCGTCAGCTCGCCAAAAGGCAGTCAAGGTTAGACGTTCCCGCAGGTCAGGTCGATAAAATAGAAGACGGCCCGAGCCCCCGCACAGTGGGCTCGGGCCGTCGGCTCTTCGCGTACGGATCAGATGTCGAGGCCGGTGAGGACCAGGACCCGCTCGTACGTGTAGTCGTCCATGGCGTAGCGGACGCCCTCGCGGCCGACGCCGGACTGCTTGACGCCGCCGTAGGGCATCTGGTCGGCGCGGTAGGAGGGGGCGTCGCCGATGATCACGCCGCCGACCTCCAGCTCCCGGTGGGCGCGGAAGGCGATCTGGACGTCGCGGGTGAAGACGCCGGTCTGGAGGCCGAACTTGGAGTCGTTGACCTTGGCGAACGCCTCGTCGGTGCCCTCGACCCGGTGCAGGGTCAGGACGGGTCCGAAGACCTCCTCGCAGGCCAGCTTGACGCCGTCCGGGACCTCGGCGAGGACGGTGGGCTCGACGGTGGCCCCGTCGCGCTTGCCGCCGGTGAGGAGCTTGGCGCCGGCGGCGACGGCCTCGTCCACCCAGGACTCGACGCGCTTGGCGGCGTCCTCGGAGACCAGGGGGCCGACGTCGGTGGCGTCGTCGCCGGGGTCGCCGGTGACCTGGGCGCGGACCTTCTCGACGACCTTCTCGGCGAGCCGGTCGTAGACGGAGGCGTCCGCGATCACGCGCTGCACGGAGATGCAGGACTGGCCGGCCTGGTAGTTGGAGAAGGTGGCGATGCGGGTGGCGGCCCAGTCGAGGTCGGCCTCGGAGGCCCAGTCGGCGAGGACGACGGCGGCGGCGTTGCCGCCGAGCTCCAGGGTGCAGTGCTTGTGGGGCACGGACTGCTGGATGGCGTAGCCGACGGTGTCGGAGCCGGTGAAGGAGATGACCGGGAGGCGGTCGTCCTTGACCAGGGCCGGCATTTTGTCGTTGGCGACCGGGAGCACGGACCAAGAGCCGGCCGGCAGGTCGGTCTCGGCGAGCAGCTCGCCGAGGATCAGGCCGGACAGCGGGGTGGCGGGGGCCGGCTTGAGGATGATCGGGGCGCCGACGGCGATGGCCGGGGCGACCTTGTGGGCGCACAGGTTCAGCGGGAAGTTGAACGGGGCGATGCCGAGGACCGGGCCCTTGACGAAGCGGCGGGTCAGGGCGAGGCGCCCGGTGCCGCCGGCGTCGGTGTCCAGGCGCTGGGCCTCTCCGCCGTTGAAGCGGCGGGCCTCTTCGGCGGCGAAGCGGAACACGGACACGGCGCGGCCGACCTCGCCGCGGGCCCACTTGATGGGCTTGCCGTTCTCGGCGGAGATCAGCTGGGCGATCTCCTCGGTGCGCTCGGTGAGCCGCTTGGACACGTGGTCCAGGGCGGCGGCACGGACGTGGGCGGGGGTGGCGGAGAACTCCGCCGTCACGGCGTACGCCGCGGCCACGGCCTCCTCGACCTGGGCGTCGGTGGGCACGCTGACGGTGCCGACCTGACGGCCGTCCCACGGGTTGTGGACGTCGAAGCTGTCCTCGCCGGTGGCCTGGCGGCCGGCGAGCCAGAAGGCGTGGGTGGAAGTCATGCGGATCCCGGCCCTTCGGATCTGTGCGGTGAGTCTGTCCCCACCACGGTAGGGGCGCGGGCCGGATCTGGCGCTTGTCCGGTCTGGAGCAGCGTGGCGGGCGGCCGCGCCGCTTTGTCATGGTCCTCGGGGGCGGTCCGGCGGGGTAAGCGGGGCGGGGTGACCGGTGTGACCGGCATGACCGGTGTGGCCGGCATGACCGGCGTGACCGGGACGAGCGGAAGGCCGGGGTACCGGCCGGGTCCGGTCAGGCGGGGGTGCCGGTGGCCTTGAGGGCGAGCCAGAGTTCCATGCGGACGTCGGGGTCGTCGAGGGAGCGGCCGAGGATCTCCTCGACGCGGCGCATCCGGTAGCGAAGGGTGTGGCGGTGCACGCCGAGGTCGGCGGCGGCGGCGTCCCACTGGCCGTGCCGGGACAGCCAGGCCTGGAGGGAGGCGAGCAGGTCACCGCGGCCGGTGGCGTCGTGTTCGCGCAGGGCCCGCAGGGTGCCCTCGGCGAAGGCGCGGACGGCGTCGTCGGCGAGCAGGGGCAGCACGGAGCCGGCGGCCAGTTCCTCGTGCTCGACGAGGACGCGGCCGCGCCGGCGGGACACGGCGAGGGCCTGTTCGGCCTGGCGGAGGGCCTCCGCGGCGGCCTCGGGGAGGGCGGGGGCGGAGAGTCCGGCGTGCAGGGCGGGGGGCCGGCCGTCCGGGTCGGGGGCTTCGAGGGATTCGGCGTGGTCGGCGCAGGCCCGGACGGCGGCCCCGCCGTCGGGGGCGAGGACGACCAGCCGGCCGGCGTCCGGGTCGGGGACGGCGAGCACGGCTTCCCCGGCGCGCGAGGCGGCCGATTCCGCGGTCTCCGCGAGCAGGGCGAGGGCCTCGGGGACGGCGGATTCGGCGACGACCAGCCGGAAGGGCCGGTCGAGGAGTCCTTCGTGGAGGGCGGAGGCCACGGCGCGGGCGTGCGGGGCCTCCCCGGCGAGGAGCATCGTCAGGACGGCGGCGCCGAGCCGGGCCTCGGCGTCGTGCAGGGAGCGGGAGCGCTCGGTGGTGAGCGTCAGCAGGGCGACGGCCGAGTGGACGGCGTAGCGCTCGGCGGTACCGAGGGGGGCACCGGTGCCCACCGCGAGGGCGCCGCGGGCACGGCGGCCGGTGCCGAGGGACTGGAGTTCCACGCGGTCCTCGGAGCCGCCGACGACGGCGCTGGCGGGGGCGGGGCGTTCGCGAAGCCGCTCCACGTCGGCGGTGAGCCGGGCGGCCCGGCGGGCGGCCCAGTCGGGGGCGGCGGCGACCACGGCGCCGGAGGCGTCGTAGAGGGCGGCCCAGCCCTGGACGTGGGCGGCGAGCCGGGTGAGGAGCTCGGTGGGGCCGTCGGCGGAGAGCGCGGCCCGGGTGAGTTCCCGCTGGGCCTCGAAGCCGGCGGTGACGGCCCGGTACTGGTCGGCGGCGAGGGCCGCGGAGACTGCCTTGCTGATGGCGAGGAAGGGGGTGCGGCGGGGCACTTCCAGCAGGGGCAGGTCCTCGGCGCGGGCGGCGTCGAGGAGGGCCGCGGGGATCTCCTCGTAGTTGACGCCCACGGCGAAGCCGAGGCCGACGACCCCGGCGGCGGACAGCCTGCGGACGTACCGGCGCATCTCCTCGGGGTCCTCGGCGTCCAGTTTCATCGCCGTGATCAGGAGCAGTTCGCCGCCCTCCATGTAGGGGACGGGGTCGGCGAGCTCGCTGACGTGGGCCCACCGGACCGGGGTGTCGAGGCGGCCCTCCCCCGCGCGGACGCTGAGTCGGAGCGCCGAGTGCTGGACGAGCGAGGCGAGGGTGAGCGGCATCGGTACCGTGGGCTTTCGCAGGGGATTGCGCCGCGGCGTATGAACGGCGTCCTCCGATTCTGCCACCCCGGCAGGGTCGGCACCGCCGGACCGCGCGGGGCCCGGCGGGATCGGGGGCCGGCGCGGGGGCCGGAACGCGCCGGCCCGGTCAGCCGTCGAGGTCGACCAGCAGGGGGGTGGTGCGCTCGCCGCGGACGGTGGTCAGGGAGGCCACGGCGTGCCCGGGCGGGACCTGGTGGGCCAGCTCGGAGGCGGACCAGCGCTCCCGCTCCACCTGGCGGACGGTGACCGCGTCGGTGGTCACGGCCTTGCCGGTGACCAGCTTCCGGAAGGAGTTGACCATCCGGGTCAGGGGCTGGTCGGCGTAGACGGTGCGGTGGGTGACGTCCCGGGTCTCCACCCATTCGGTGCCCCAGGCCTCCGCGAACCGCTTGCCGTCCCAGGTGGTCACCCCGGAGAAGGCGACCCGGCAGCCCACGGCACCGAGCAGCGGGGTCCGCAGTTCCTCGGGCACGTCGTCCAGGGTGCGCAGGGAGAGCAGCACACCGGCGTGGGCGGAGCGCAGGTGCTGGATGCCGCGGACGGTCTCGGCGGTGAGGGTGTGGGCGGCGTCGTCCAGGAGCAGGCAGGCGAACAGGGAGCGGTCGGCGCGGGCGGCCGCGCCGGCGGTGAACTGGGCCAGGAGCAGCCGGGCCAGCAGGCGGGAGGCGGCGGCGTGGCCGCGTTCGGGGAGGTCGACGCGGACCCGCAGGGGGTGTTCCAGGGAGCGCAGGGAGAAGGGCCTGCCGGTGCCGGCGGTGTCGAAGAAGCCGGCGAAGGCGGGCCGGTCCAGGAGGGCGATCCGGTCGGCGAGCAGCGGCCCGGGGTCGCCGGGGGCCTGCTCCTGCCGGTCGCGCGCGTCGAGCTCGCGGAGCATGCCGTGGTGGCCGCCGGCCTCCAGGGCGGCCCGCAGTCCGGCGCGGGCGGCGGGGCCGCCGTCGAGGAGTTCGCGGAGTTCGGGGACCCCGGGGAAACGGCCGTGGGCGACCCGGAAGGGGCCGAGGAGCTGGGCGAGGGCGGTGGCGGCGCGGCGTCCGGTGTCCCCGGGGGCGTCGGCGGCGAGGCCCTCGGCGAGCAGGGCGGCGGCCTCGTCGGGGTCGGTGGTGCCGCCGTAGAGGTCGAGGTCGTACACGGAGGCCGGGTCGGCGATCTTGACGACCACGTCGTAGGACTCGTCGGGCCCCAGGGGCGCCCCGGCGGCGCCGACCACGACGACGGCGGCCTGACCGGCGAGGGCCTGGAGGGCGAGGGACTCGGCGACCGGGCGGACCAGCCGGCGGGTCTTGCCGGCGCCGGAGGGGCCGACGGCCAGCAGGGAGGTGCCGAGGACCTCCGGGTCGAGGGCGAATCCGGTGCCGCGGCGCGGGTACGGGGTCCGGTCCCCGCCGTCGACGGCGCCGAGCCGGACCTGACCGGTGGCGAGGTCGTGGCGGGCGGCCCGGACCGGCAGGTCGCGGTGGCGGGAGGGGTGCAGGCAGGCGGCGCCGCCCTGGGTGCGGACGGCCTCGGCGAAGGCGGGCAGCCGGGCCGGGTCGGCCTCCACGGAACGCCAGGCGCGGCGCAGTCGGGCGTAGTCGACGTCGTTGACCCGCCCGGCGGCGGTCTCGGCGGTCAGCACATCGGCCGCCTCACCGAGCCCGGCCGCCCGCAGCCCGGGCCACCGCGCGGGATCCTCGGCGGGGGCGTCGGGGGCGAGCGAGGGGGGCTCTGAAGTACCTGCCACGACCTTCCGCCCGGTCCAGCCCTTCCAGCCCTTCCAGCCCGCAACCCGGACGCACCACCAAAGCAGAGGCAAGTAGATGACCGTGTAGAGAAGTGGGACGACGACGGCGACGTACTCGCGCAACAGGTCGTAGGGCAGATGGCTGAACGCCAGGTCCTCGATGGTCAGCGTCTTGGTGCTGACCAGCAGGAACCCCGTCAGGGCCAAGGCGCCCGCCGCTACGGCGCGGGCCCCCGGTCCGCGGGCCGCCACCAGTCGGTCGAAGGCCAGGGGCCAGCTGCCGAGCCGGCCGAAGCCGTAGAGGAGCAGTCCGGTGAGGAGGAGCCGGTAGAACTCCAGGGCGGCGTTGCCGCGGTGGTCCACGGGACGGCCGAACTCCCACCAGTCCCGGGGCGTGAAGAGCTTGAGGAGCAGGTCCCAGTAGGGGATGTAGCCGTTGTCCAGGAGCGACCACACCAGGACGCAGGCCAGGAAGGAGATCAGGGCGCCGGTGGCCAGGGCGCGGTCCGGGGTGCGCTCCGGTTCGTCGGAGGAGCGGGGGACGTGCCCGTACCGCCAGATCCCGGGGGCGGCGGCGGGTCGGGCGGTGCGGATCCAGTCGACGGTGGGGCCGGCGCCCGGCCGGTGGGTGGGGGGCGGGGGCACCGGGGGCCGTCCGGCGGGGGCGGGGGGCGGTCCGGCCGGGCGGGGTACCCGCGCCCGGCGTGCCGCGTCGTGCGTGCCGTCGGTGTCCATGAACCCCTGCCCCCTGACCGTGTTCCCGTACTGCGCCGCTCAATCTAGTGGCAGGAGCCACAAGACACTCCCCCGTACCGCCTATGGCCGTCACGGACAAGGACACGCGGGCACCACTCCCTGATGGAGCATGCCCCGGCCCCCCTGCCGGGCCTAGCCTGCGGACGAAGACACCAGTGCGTCCGAAACACCCCCAGGAGCCCCCATGAGCGCTGTTCCGCAGGAGCGCAAGATCGTCACCGCGATCCCCGGCCCGAAGTCGCAGGAGCTGCAGGCCCGCCGTCTGAACACGGTGGCCGGCGGCGTGGGCTCCGTGCTGCCCGTGTTCACCGCCCGTGCGGACGGCGGCATCATCGAGGACATCGACGGCAACCGCCTCATCGACTTCGGTTCCGGCATCGCCGTGACCTCGGTGGGCGCCTCCGCCGAGGCCGTGGTGCGCCGCGCCTCCGCGCAGCTGGCGGACTTCACCCACACCTGCTTCATGGTCACCCCCTACGAGGGCTACGTGGAGGTCTGCGAGGCCCTGGCCGAGCTGACCCCGGGCGACCACGCCAAGAAGTCGGCGCTGTTCAACTCGGGCGCCGAGGCCGTGGAGAACGCCGTCAAGATCGCCCGTGCGTACACCAAGCGCCAGGCCGTCGTCGTCTTCGACCACGGCTACCACGGCCGTACCAACCTCACGATGGCGCTGACGGCGAAGAACATGCCGTACAAGCAGGGCTTCGGTCCGTTCGCCCCCGAGGTCTACCGCGTGCCGGTGGCCTACGGCTACCGCTGGCCCACCGGTGCCGAGAACTGCGGTCCCGAGGCCGCCGCCCAGGCGATCGACCAGATCACCAAGCAGATCGGCCCGGAGAACGTGGCCGCGATCATCATCGAGCCGGTGCTCGGCGAGGGCGGCTTCATCGAGCCCGCGAAGGGCTTCCTGCCGGCGATCGTGAAGTTCGCCAACGACAACGGCATCGTGTTCGTGGCGGACGAGATCCAGTCCGGCTTCTGCCGCACCGGCCAGTGGTTCGCCTGTGAGGACGAGGGCATCGTCCCGGACCTCATCACCACCGCCAAGGGCATCGCCGGCGGTCTGCCGCTCGCCGCCGTGACCGGCCGCGCCGAGATCATGGACGCCCCGCACGCGGGCGGCCTGGGCGGCACCTACGGCGGCAACCCGGTGGCCTGCGCCGGCGCGCTCGGCTCCATCGAGACCATGAAGGAGCTCGACCTCAACGCCAAGGCGAAGAAGATCGAGTCCGTCATGAAGGCCCGCCTGACGGCCATGCAGGAGAAGCACGAGATCATCGGCGACATCCGCGGTCGCGGCGCCATGATCGCCATCGAGCTGGTCAAGGACCCCGCGTCGAAGACCCCGTTCCCCGAGGCGGCCGCCGCGCTGGCCAAGTACTGCCACAACGAGGGCGTGCTCGTCCTCACCTGCGGCACCTACGGCAACGTGCTCCGCTTCCTGCCCCCGATCGTGATCGGCGAGGACCTCCTCAACGAAGGCCTGGACGTCATCGAGGCCGCTCTCGCGACCATCTGATCGAGGCTCGGGAACGGGTGTGCGGACGACCGTCGACCGGTACCGCCGGTAACCGGCGGGCGCTGTGAAGATGGTGTGGGGGGCCGATGGCGGGAGCGCGTTCCCGCTGTCGGCCCCCCTTCCGCTGCCGTACGGTTTCTGCAGATGAGTGAAACACCCCGTCCGCAGGGAACTGCTGACGAGACCGGTACCGGGCTTCCCCAGCCCCCTGCCGGGTGTGCGCCCGCGCACATTCCTCACCGATCGGATGGCCGCCCGCCCCACACCCCCCGGGGCCGGCGGCACCCCGGTCCGGGCGGCCGTCCCGGAACCATCCCCCCTGTTCCGGGACGGCCGGCCACTTCTCCCGCGGCCTTGACCGCGCCCCCTCCCCCGCCGTCCTCCCGCCTTCCGCGCGGGCCCCTGGTGACGGCCGCCCTCGCGCTGATGCTGTTCGTCCTGGCCGCCTGGCAGGTACGGGTCCGGGGTCCCCTGTTGTCACCCGACGAACGACTGAGCCGCGCCCTGGTGCGCACGGTCCCGGACGGCGTGACGGAGCGGTTGGCCGACCTGGGGAACATCCCGGTGGCCGTGCCCGTGCTCGCCCTGGCGATGGTCTGGACGGCCCGGCGCACGCGGCGGCTGCGGGAGCCGCTGGTGGCGGGGCTGGCGATGGCGCTGGTCCCCGCGGTGATCGTGCCGCTCAAGGCGTGGACGGCGCGGAACGGGCCGTTGGAGCCCTGGGCCGCCGGCTACTTCCCCTCGGGCCACACCGCCACCGCGACGGTGGCGTACGGGGCCGCGGCCCTGCTCCTCGCCCCGCTGTTCGGCGCGGGCCGGAGGTGGTGGTCGACGGCCGCCGCCGGTGTGCTCTCCCTGGCGACGGCCGTCGGTCTGGTGCTGCGCGGTTTCCACTGGCCCCTGGACGTGCTGGCCAGTTGGCTGCTGTGCGTGGTGCTGTTGTCGCCCTCCTGGCTGCTGTGCCGGGAGCGGCTGCGCGGAACGGGTTCGGTTACGGATTCGGCTACGGCTACGGCTCAGCCGAAGTAGGAGTCGAAGTTCTTCGAGAACTCCCAGCCGCCGAACCGGTCCCAGTTGATCGACCAGGTCATCAGCCCGCGCAGGGAGGGCCAGGTGCCGTGGGTCTGGTAGGTCCCGCAGTTCGTCTTCTTCGTCAGGCAGTCGAGGGCCTTGCGGACCTCGGCCGGTGAGGTGTGCCCGTTGCCGGCGTTGGTGGTGGCGGGCATGCCGATGGCCACCTGGTCGGCGCGCAGGGCGGGGAAGAAGCGGGTGGCGTCGCCCGCCACGGGGAAGCCGGTGAGCAGCATGTCGGTCATGGCGATGTGGAAGTCGGCGCCGCCCATGGAGTGGTACTGGTTGTCCAGGCCCATGATCGGGCCGGAGTTGTAGTCCTGGACGTGCAGCAGGGTGAGGTCGTTGCGGAGGGCGTGGATCACGGGCAGGTAGGCCCCGGCCCGCGGGTCCTGGCCGCCCCAGGGGCCGGATCCGTAGAACTGGTATCCGAGCTGCACGAAGAAGGTCTCGGGGGCCATGGTGAGGACGAAGCCGGGTCCGTAGCGGGCCTTGAGGGTCTTCAGGGCGGAGATCAGGTTGACGATCACCGGGGTGGTCGGGTTGCGGAAGTCGGTGTCCCCGGTGGCCAGGGACAGGGAGTGGCCCTCGAAGTCGATGTCGAGGCCGTTGAGTCCGTACTCGTCGATGATCTTCGAGACGGAGGTGACGAAGGCGTCGCGGGCGGCGATGGTGCCGAGCTGGACCTGGCCGTTCTGGCCGCCGATGGAGATCAGGACCTTCTTGCCGGCGGCCTGCTTGGCCTTGATGGCGGCCTTGAACTCGGCGGGGGTCTCCACGCCGGGGCACTCGGCGACCGGGCAGAGGCTGAAGCGGATGTCACCGGAGGTGACGGAGGTCGGCTCGCCGAAGGCCAGGTTGATCACGTCCCAGGAGGCGGGTACGTCGGCCATGCGGAGGTAGCCGGAGCCGTTGGCGAAGCTGGAGTGGAGGTAGCCGACCAGGGCGTGCGGGGGCAGGCCGGTGCCGGGGTCCCCGGGGTCGGTGGGCCCGGTCACGAGGGCGACGGCGGCGCTGCGGGGCGATTCCCCGGCCGCGTTGACCGCGCTGACCTGGAAGGAGTACGGGGTGGAGGGGACCAGCCCGGTGAGGGTGGCGGAGGTCGTGGTGGGGCTGAGGACCTGGGTGCCGTCGCGGTAGATCCGGTAGCCGGTGGCGCCGGCGACCGGGGACCAGCTCAGGGCGGCGGAGGTGGAGGTGACGGTGCCGGCGGCGAGCCCGGTGGGGGCGGCGGGCAGCTGGGGTCCGCCGGTGCCCGGGTCGGGGCCGATCAGGCTGAGGTCGTCGGTGTAGTGGGCGGGCTGCCCGTACCAGCCGTGGGTGTACACGGTCACGGAGGTGGTGTTCGGGCCGGTGCGGAAGGTGGTGGAGAGCTTCTGCCAGGCGCCGGGGGTCTGGGTCCAGGTGGAGACGTCGGTGGTGCCGGTGCCGGAGGCTCCGAGGTAGACGTAGCCGCCCTGCACCCAGGCGGCCAGGGTGTAGGAGGAGTCGGGCTTCACCTGGACGGTCTGGCTGCACTTGGCGTGGTCCTGGCCGGCCGGGGTGGCCTTCAGGGCGGAGCTGCCGCCGTGCACGGGCGAGCCGGTGACGGCACCGCTGCCCGAGCTGCAGGACCAGCCGTCGAGTCCGGCCTCGAAGCCGCCGTTGCGGGCGAGGTCGGCGTCGGCCGCGGCGGCCGGCGGGCCCGCCGTGAGCAGGCCGGCTCCGGCCAGCAGGGCGGCCGTCAGCCAGGACAGCAGCCGTGCGGGGGTGCGGGTGGGGATGGGGCGCTGCACAACTTCCTCCGTTGCATGGGGGATGGAGAGGCGACGCGTCGCACGAAAGATGGTCCAGACCAATCGCGCTGTCAAGACCCCGCGCAACGACCGCCCGCCCCGACGGGCCCCGGCCCGGCTCCGCTCAGCCCGCCCCCGCCACCCGGGCCACCGCCTCGTGCATGGCCAGTTCCAGTACCACCGGGTCCGTGAGCAGGCCCGATCCGTCCGGCGGCACCACCCAGTGCATGCCCCCGGTGTCCCGGCCGGGGTGCGGCACCACGATCCAGGTGCCGCCGCCCGCGCCCCGCACTCCGGTGCCGACCCAGCGGGCCGCGGTGCCGGGCGGTACGAAGAACCCGAGCCGCTCCTCCCCGAAGTCGGCGAGCACCGGTCCGGGTCTCGGGGCCAGCAGGTCCATCACCTCCAGCGCCGGCCGGCCCAGGTCCCCGGGCAGGATCAGCACGTCCCAGCGGCGGCCCGCGGGCAGCAGCACCACCCCGAGCGGATTGCGCTCCCATTCCCAGCGGCAGGCGTCCGGATCCGGCGCCACCTGCGCCAGCCAGTCCACCGCGGCCTTGACCCCCGAGCCGTACATCCCGTCTCTCCTCCGCTTCCCGTCGACGAAGTGCTTCCGGGGGAGGAGAGCGCCCGGACGCGCCGCGATGACGCGGATCCGGCGGACCGATCGGAGTGGTGGGGGGCATTTCACGCGAAAGGGTGTGCGCCCCCGTCGTCCGGGGGCGCACACCCTCAGGTGGCGCTGCCGTGCTGTCGCGGGGCCCGAGGGCCCGGGGGTCAGCTGTCGAAGCCCAGCCCGAAGCGGTCCAGGGTCTTCAGCCAGAGGTTGCGGCGGCCGCCGCGGGTGTCGGCCCGGGCCAGCGACCACTTGGTCAGGGCGATGCCGGTCCAGGCCAGCGGCTCCGGCGGGAAGGGCATCGGCTTGGACTTCACCATCTCCAGCTCGGTCCGTTCGGTGCGGACCCCGCTCAGCAGGTCCAGCATCACGTCGGCGCCGAAGCGGGTGGCGCCCACGCCGAGACCCGTGTACCCGGCGGCGTAGGCCACCTTGCCGGAGTGCGCGGTGCCGAAGAAGGCCGAGAACCGGGAGCAGGTGTCGATGGCCCCGCCCCAGGCGTGGCTGAAGCGGATCCCTTCGAGCTGCGGGAAGCAGGTGAAGAAGTGCCGGGCCAACTTCAGGTAGGTCTCGGGGCGGTGGTCGTACTCGGAGTCGAGCTTGCCCCGGTAGGGGTAGATGGCGTCGTAGCCGCCCCACAGGATCCGGTGGTCGGGGGTGATCCGGAAGTAGTGGAACTGGTTGGCGCTGTCGCCGAGCCCCTGCCGCTTGCCCCAGCCGATGGCCGCGCGCTGCTCGGGGGTGAGCGGCTCGGTCATCAGGGCGTAGTCGTAGACGGGCACGGTCAGCGGGCGGATCCGCTTGACCAGGGAGGGGAAGATGTTGGTGCCGAGCGCCACCCGGCGGGCGAAGACCCGGCCGTAGGGGGTCTTCACGGCCATGCCTGCCCCGGAGGCGCCCATCTTCAGGCCGCGGGTGTTCTCGTAGATCCGCACGCCCAGGTCCAGACAGGCCTGCTTGAGGCCCCAGGCGAGACGGGCGGGGTTGAGCATGGCCACCCCGTCCTTGTCCCAGAGGCCGCCCAGGAAGGTGGGCGAGTCGACCTCGGCGCGCAGGGCCTCCCGGTCGAGGAGGACGGAGCCGCCGAAGCCGAGCTTCTCGGCCTCCTCGTGGAGCTCGCGGAGCTCCTCCATCTGGTGGGGTTCGGTGGCCACGTCGATCTCGCCGGTCCGCTCGAAATCGCAGTCGATCCCGTAGCGGGCCACGGCCTCCTCGATGGCGTCGAGGTTCTGCGCGCCGAGCTCTTCCAGGCGGGCCAGTTCCTTCGGCCAGCGGGCCAGGCCGTTGGCGAAGCCGTGGGTGAGGGAGGCCGCGCAGAAGCCGCCGTTGCGTCCGGAGGCGGCCCAGCCCGCCTCCTTGCTCTCGATGAGGACCACGTCCCGGCCGGGGTCCCGCTCCTTGGCCAGCAGGGCGGTCCACAGACCGCTGTAGCCGCCGCCGATGACCAGCAGGTCGCAGTGCTCGTCGCTGGTCAGGGCGGGCTGCGGGGCGGGCTTGCCGGGGTCGTCGAGCCAGTACGAGACCGGCAGCGCTTCGGAAAGGGATCGTGTGACACTTCGCATGGCGACTGGGGCCATGGCTTCCAACTCCCTACAGAGTTTCTCGGGTCTTTCACGGGCATTCTGCCCGTTACCCTCCGGAAGGTCCGGGGGAGCGCGCTTGCCCTGGGTCGTGTTTTTTGGATCTTGCCGGTGAGGCCCGCGGCGTCTGGTGCCACTGCACTCGCTGCGCTCGCTCCGTCTCGGCTCTTTGATCTCTCCTTCGGAGGCCGAGCGCCTCGCAAGGCGCC
>NZ_JBEOSD010000086.1:0-33103 GCF_040302735.1 Streptomyces sp. NPDC097619
TGTGGTGTGGGTGGTGGGGGGGGGGGGGGGGGGGTGGGGGGGGGGGGGGGGGGGGGGGCGGGGCCCCCCCCCCCCCCCCCCGGGCGGTGGGGTCGTGCGGGTGAATCGTCTAGCGCTTGGGGCCCTTGCCGGACTCGCCGCGCTGGTTGGTGAGGGTGACCACGAACGGACGGTCCAAGGCGGCACCCGTCAGGTCGTAGGGCCCGGTCACCGGCTGCCGCGGGAGCCGGTAGCCCTCGGGGACGGCGGTTTCACGGAGGTAGTACAGCCCGGCCGGGACCTGGAACTCACAGCGTCCCTGACGGTCGGTGGCACAGGTGTCCACGAGCGTGTCCTTGGCCGCACCGGTGTACTGCAGGCCGGGACGGTCGTTGGTCTCGCTCCAGAGCTGGAAGACGGCACCGCCCAGGGGCCGGCCGCTCTTGGCGTCCTTCTTGACGATGACGAACGCCCCGGGCGGGGTGCCCTTCCACGGATCGCTGTCGGTGACGACCTTGCCGCTGACGGCGCCTTCACCGGTCACCTTGGCCTCGTCGGTGTGCGCCTCGCCGGCCTTGAGGCCGGTCAGGGTCGCGGTGCAGGTGAAGGAGGCGCCGACGGCGAACCGCTGGGTCGGGGTGTCGCCGAAGGTGGCGTTCCAGCGGACGGTGCCGCCGTTCGGGTCGGTGCTGCTGGTCCCGTCGGGCCAGGCGCAGGACAGGTCGCGGACGGTGCCTGAGCCCTGGGTGACGGTGTCGGTGACCTCGACCTCGACGAGCGGTTCGGTGCCGTTGTTGGTGATGGTCATGGTGAGCGGCACGTCGTCGGTGTTCGGGAGCCGGACGCGGGTGTCCTCGGTGTTGGCGTCCGAGCCCGTCGGGGTGTCCTTCTTCACGAGGGTGATGCCGGGGGCGGGCGGCGTGTTGAGGCGCTCGACCTCCACGACCGTCGCGCCGTCGGCGACGAGGTGCGGCCCGGACACCGGGTCGTTCGGCCGGGGGTAGCCGGCCGGGGAGACCGTCTCGACCAGGTAGTACTCACCCGGCTGTGCGACGAATCCGCACCCGCCCGTCGCGTCGGTGGTGCAGCTGCCGATCCGCAGGTCCGCCGTGCCGCCGGTGGTCTGCAGGCCGGCGGTGCCGTTGGTCTCGCGCCACAGTTCGAAGACCGCGCCGGCCAGGGCCGCGCCCGTCTCCGCGTCCTTCTTCAGCACCCGCAGTTCCGCGGGCGGGACACCGTTCCACGGGTCCTTGTCGGTGACGGCCTTGCCGCTGAGGTCGCCTTCACCGGTGACGGTGGCCTCGTCGGTGTGTGCCTCGCCGGCCTTGAGGCCGGTCAGGGTCGCGGTGCAGGTGAAGGAGGCGCCGACGGCGAACTTCTGGCCGGGAGCGTCACCGAAGGTCGCTTCCCAGCGTACGGACCTGCCGTTCGGGTCGCTGCCGGTGGTCCCGTCGGGCCAGGTACACGCGAGGTTCGTGAGGGTGGCGGTCCCGCGGGTGACGGTGTCGGTGACCTCGACCTCGACGAGCGGTTCGGTGCCGTTGTTGGTGATGGTCATGGTGAGCGGCACGTCGTCGGTGTTCGGGAGCCGGACGCGGGTGTCGTCGGTGTTGGCGTCGGACCCGGTCGGCGTGTCCTTCTTCACGATGTCGATGCCCGGCTCGCCCGCGCGGACGAACCCGAAGTCGTACGTGTGATTGTTCTGCCCGGCGCTGCCGGTCGTGAGGGTGTGCTCCGGGTAGGTTCCGCCGACGGGCACGGCGCCGTCGCTGTCGACGGTGTCGTCGGTCCCCGCGTCCGGGACGGTCGGGTTCCAGCCCGTGAGGGGACCGGTGGAGTAGTCCGCCGGGTTGTCGACCTTGATCGTGTACCGGGTGCCCGGCTTCAGGCCGCCCGTCACGTTCGAGTCGTCGAAGTAGTACTCTCCGCGCGTGCTGGTCGTGGTGGTGCCGACCTTGGTGCCCGCCGCGTCGTACAGGCTCACCGTCACGCCCGGGGCCGGAGGCTCGCTCGGGTCCTGGACGCCGTTGCCGTTCGTGTCGAACCACACCCGGTTGCCGATCTGGAGCGGGGCCTCGTCACAGAGGACCTCCAGGTCGCCCACCCCGCCGGCCTTGCCGAAGTTGGTGGTCAGCACGAGGTCGTCCGCCGGGGCGGTGACGCCCGTCTCCCGGTCGAACCACGCGGTTCCGTTGACGAAGTACTCGTCGGTGGGGTCGGTGATCTGCGCGGCCAAGGTGGTCTCCACCTTGGACAGCGCGATGCCGCTGAGCACGGCCTCCATGTGGATGTTCACCCGGTGGTCGCCCGGGTAGTACTCCAGGACGTCGGGCTCCTGGATCCCGTTGTTCGAGTCGGTGGCGTTGTTCCGGCAGCCGCCGTTGCCGTCCATGATGAACAGGTCCCCCGCACCCGGGCAGGCCCGGTTCAGGTCGCCGCCGGCGGCCACGTCGTAGAGCCCCGGCTCCTCCGGCCACATCCGCACCTCGCGGCCCGACTGGTCGCCGAACCGGTCACGGAAACTGAGGATGAGATCGCCGTTGGTGTCCACGACGATGTCCGCCAGTTCCGGCATCGGGTTGGCGATGCTGTCGGCGACGCAGTTCACGCCGTCCTGGGTCCGCGGGGTGGTGTCCTGCCAGGGGAACCAGCCGACTCCGGGGCAGACGGACCGGTAGAACGCGGGCCCGCGCGGGAAGGTGAGCGGCTGGTTCATCACGTCACCGGTGAACGTGCCGCTCGCCGGGTCGAAGGTGCTGACGACCGCCCGCAGGTCGCTCTTGGCGCCGGTGGACTGGGCGGAGCAGACACCGCCGACGTACACGACGCCGTCCTGGACGCCGAGACCGAAGGGCCGCCAGTCCCCGGCCGCCGCGCAGCCAGGGTCCGGGATCGCGTACGAGGCCTTGGGCGCGGCCGCGGTGGCCGGCGTCGCGTCGTACGTGTAGAGCCGACGGTCCGCGAGGTTGACGACGTACAGTTCCTTGCCGTCCTCGCTGACCTCGACGTCGCCCAGCGACTCCTTGCCCACCGCCGGCTGGAAGCCCAGGTCCATCATGGCCGAGATGTCGTGCGCGGTGGTTCCGGCGTTCGGGACGGTGGTGAACAGCGTCGTGGCACCGGTGGCCCGATCCGTCACGTACACCGCGCCGGCGCCGCCCGGCCCGTACAGGGAGCCCCGCTTCGCGAGCGCCCCGCTGAAGATCCGCTTGCCCTGCTTGCTGTACCCGATGCCGTAGAGCACACCGGTCGTCGCCTTGGTGGAGACCGTGGTGACGGAATCCGGGTCCTTCCCGTTGTACGGGTACGTGACCAGGGTCCGGGTGGTCGGCGGGTCCACCGGCTGGACGTCGTTGGGCTCACACGCGGACACCACCAGGGCGTTCTGCTGGCAGTAGTCGGCCGGGTTCCAGAAGCCCGTGGTCAGCTCGGCGTCCGCCCCGGCGGAGACGTCGACGAACTCCTCCGTACTGGTGAGCGCCGTCGCCCCGCCGCTCAGCCCCTGCCGTGAGGCGAAGGCGGAGAAGAGCACGCCCGGACGGGGATTGACGACCTGCACCCGGTACTTGCCGCCGACGAGGGCGGACGAGGCCGGGGCCAGGGTGACGGTGCCGTCCGCGGCGGTGGTCCCGGTGATGGACCTTCCCCCGTCGTCCGTCAGCCTGACCTGGACACCGGCCATGCCCGGTTCCAGCGCCTGGTCCCAGGAGCCGTTCGCGTTGACTGCCCTGACGACACGTACCTTGACGGATCCGTCGCCCGCGCCGGCGGCGTACGCGGTGGGAGCCAGCCAGGTACCGACACTGGCCAGGGGGAGCAGGACGGAGAGGGCCCGGGTGATGCCCCGGGGCAGACCCGGGCTCGACGCCCGCCGCTCGTCCGCGGAAAATGACGCTTCCAATCGCCTTCCTTTCAGGACCCGGGTCCGACGGTCAACGTCCCCGAGGCTCCGCATCCTTTCGGGGGACGCCGACCGCCCCGGGTTGAACGCGCGAGCAAAGCCGCCCTTGCAGTCCTTCGGACCAAGGGCGTGGATTTCGGACATGCGGATGATGCGGTCATCACGGAGCGGCCCCGTCCGCTGCACGAGCAGGGTCCCCGGGGCCGGAGCCTGGCCAATTCGATGGCACCCGCAGCCTTTCGGCGGCGAGACTGCACGGGTGAAAGCCCTGCCACCGCCGCCCGGACCGCACCTCCCGCCGGAACGGGACCCGCGCGTCGCCGACCTCGTGCCCGACTACGCGGACATGCACGCCCTGGTCGGTGACCTGGTCCTGCCCGGCGGCGCGTCGATGTACGTCATGAGCGCGTTGGAGACGTCCCGCGAGCTCGTCCGGCACTCCTTCTACCGGTACGAGTTCGCCACCGTCGCCGTCACGCACTCCCTGTTCGCCCTGGAACACGTTCTGGCCGAGCGTCTGGCCACGAACGGGCCGCTCCACGTCCTCATCGAGCGAGCCACCGACGCAGGGCTCGTCACCGCGGAACTCGCCGTCGAACTCGACCGGGGCCGACGCCTGCGCGACGGGCTCGCGCAGGGCACCGCGTCCAGTGCCGCCCTCCGCCCGATCCGGGCCGTCGACCTGCTGCGAGCCGTCTTCGACGCCGTCTCCCTGCTCCTGCGCCCCTCGTCCGCGACCGGGTCGGGAACCGCCCCCGCAGGCGTGGCACAGCCCGCGGGCCGACTCGCCCGACTGTGGGAGGAGCACCGACGCGCCCTGTTCCCCGACGGCTTTCGAGGTGTGGACCTCGACGGAGTGGATCTGGTCCTCCTGGACGCCGAGGTCGCCGGCCTCGTGCAGAGGGAGTTGACAGGGGGGCTCGACGACACCGGCATCGCCTCCCTCTGGAGCCGCATCGCCGACCTCGACAAGATCGCGCCCCTGATCAAGGAGGCGTACTGCGCCTCCTTCTTCGCGAACCTTCGGACGATGGCCCAGCTCGCGGCAGCACCCTACGTCCCCACCGCGACCTGACCGCCGAGCACCAGTTCGGCATCCGCATCCGCGTCCCGGACGGTTCGGTCCGTGGCCTTGGTGGGGCTGGGGCGGGGTCTTAGCCTGGGCCGAGGGGGAGCGCCGATGCCGAGGGGGGCCAGTGGACGGTGTGGAGAAAGTGGGGGCGTGGCTGGGGGCCGCCGGGTCCGTCATCGCGATCATGATGTTCTTGGGAGTCGACAGCTTCGACGACTTGGGCCGGACACTGGGGCGGCCGGACGACGCCGCTGACAGGAAGGTCTGCCAGGAGTGGAACCGGCTCCTGCAGCCGCGCAGTCCGCTCGGCGAGAGCGACGCGGAGCAGTCGGCCCGTCTGGCCGGGATGGGGAGGGAGTTCAAGGCCCTGGCCGACAGGGCCGAGAAGCCCGTGCTCCGCGAGGCGGTGATGAACTTCGCCGCCGACTACATGGCCTGGTCGGTCGCGGTGGGGGATCGGGGTCGGTTCGGAGGCTGGCCGGCCGTGGGCAAGGACATGTTCGCCACGCAGGCGAACAACCGGGTCAGAGAGGCGGAAGGTAGAGCCCGAAGTGCTGATCTGGTCAACGTCCAAGGCGCCTGCGCGTCCTTGGAGTGGAATTGACGCCGAAGCGGGATTGACGCCCGCGACCGGCGGGGCTCCTGGTAGGAGCCGCCCTGCGGCGTGGGCCCTCGTCTCACGAGACCGCGACCCCACGCACACCTGAGAGGGCGAGGGCCGTTGGCGCCCGCACCCTGCGGTTTCCCGCAGGGTGCGGGGTGCGGAGAACCGCACCGGGCCGGACGGCAATCCGCATCACGGCGGTGAGCCGCGGTTCCTACGGTGAAGGGGAGATCGGGGCGCCCGCTCGGGCCGACCGACACCGGCCCTCTTGGAGATCACCTCGTGCACCTCATGAATCCGGCGCTGCCCCAGGAACCCACCGACGGCTTCGCGGGCTGGACCGCCGACCTCATGGACGCCCTCGGCGGACCGGGGGCCGGTCTTGCCATCGCCCTGGAGAACCTCTTCCCGCCGCTGCCCAGCGAGGTGATCCTCCCGCTGACCGGATTCGCCGCTTCGCAGGGCGTCCTCAGCCTGGTCTCGGCCCTCTTCTGGACCACCCTCGGCTCGGTGGTCGGGGCGCTCGCCCTCTACTGGATCGGGAGGGTGTTCGGCCGGGAGCGGATGCACGCGATCTGGGCGAAGCTGCCGCTGGTGAAGGATTCCGACCTGGAACGCACCGAGAAGTGGTTCGCCGAACACGGCACCAAAGCCGTCTTCCTGGGCCGGATGGTCCCCATCTTCCGCAGCCTGATCTCGGTGCCCGCGGGGGTGGAGCGGATGCCGCTGCCCACCTTCCTGACGCTGACGGCGCTGGGCAGCCTGATCTGGAACAGCGTGCTGGTGATGGCCGGGTACTGGCTCGGCGACCAGTGGGACGTGGTGGAGACCTACGTCGGCGTGCTGTCGAAGGTCGTGCTGGTGCTGGTCGTCATCGCCCTCGTCGCCTACGTGACGGTGCGGCTCCGCGGCCGCGGCCATGCCCGACACCGCCGTACCCCGTGACCGAACGATCTTGCCCGCTCCGCACGGCCGAACTAGGCCGTGTCTTCCGGATCTTGCCTGGCCCGCGCCGCCTGGCACCGCACCTCGCGGCGTTGCCGGAAAGCCTGATTACGTTCAGTAGGCAGGCTTCCCGGCGCCTTGCGATGCACGGCACCAGACGCCGCGGGCCTCACCGGCAAGATCCAAAAGACACGACCTAGGCTCGGACCCCGTGCGAGGGGAATCGGCGGACGGAACGGAACGCCGGCACCTCCCCGCCACGACGGACACCGAGGCAGTCGGGGAGGGGCCCGTGACCGGACGCCGCCCGCCGCTGCGCGCGGCGGGCGTGCTGATCGGCTGCGCCACGGCCCCGCTGGGCCTCGGGTACTTCCTGCTCGCCGGCACCGTGCTCGGCCCGCTCCTGCTGTGGCGCCGCACCCGGCCGGACGCGCTGCGCGCCCTGGCGGGCGGGGCCCGCCGGCTCTCGGCCCTCGAACGGGCCCGGCGCTCGGCGTTCTTCGGGGACGCCTTCCCCGAGCGCTACACGGCCTCCGACCGGAAGGTCCTGCGCTTCCTCGCGGTCCGCTGCTCCACCGGGCTGCTCTCCGCGGCGGTCCTCGGACTCCTCGGCTTCGGGGCCGTACTGGCCGGATTGCTGGTGGCGGGCGCGGCCCGCGGCAGCCTGGACCTGCCGGAGTTCCTCATCCAGGTCGCGCTCGGCGGGGTGCTGCTCTTCCTCGGGGTGCAGGGACTGCTCTCGCTGCTCTCGCTGCGCCCGGATCGCCCGTGAATGCTTCGGCCCCACCGAGCGCGAGCTGATGCGGCGCCGGATCGATGAACCGGCCACCAGCCGGGCCGCGGTGGTCCGGGCCGTGGACGCCGAACGCCGGCGCATCGAGCGCGATCTGCACGACGGCGTCCAGCAGCGGCTGGTGGCCCTGGCGATGCTGCTGGGGCGGGCCCGACGAGGACGGGAGCGGGACCCGGACCGGGCGGACGCGCTGCTCCTCCAGGCCCACCAGGAATCTCAGGCCGTGCTGACCGAACTCCGGGAGGTGGCCTGGCGGGTGTATCCCTCGGCGCTGGACGGCCTCGGCCTGGAAGAGGCCCTGAGCGGGGTCGCGGAGCGCTGCTCGATCCCGCTGCGGACCGAGTTCGACGTCCCGGCCCCGCTGCCCCAACCGGTCCGGACCTGCGCCTATTTCGTGGTGTCGGAGACGGTGACGAACGCCGCCAAGCACTCCGGGGCCTCGGCCGTCTCGATATCGGTGGTCCGCCGCGGGGACGTCCTCACCGTCCGCGTCCGCGACGACGGCAGGGGCGGCGCCGATGCATCCGGTTCGGGGCTCGCCGGGCTGCGCGGCCGGGTCGCCGCCCTGTACCTGGACAGCCCCCTCGAGGGACCCACCACCCTGACCGCGGAGCTGCCGTGCGTGTGATCCTGGCCGAGACTCGACCCCGCTCAGGGAGGGCCTGGTACGGCTCCTCGTCGAGGAGGGCCACGAGGTCCTCGCCGCCGTCCCCGACGCCGTCACCCTCCTCAAGGAGGTCGAAGAGCGGCAGCCGGACATCGTGGTGGTGGACATCCGGATGCCTCCGACGCACACGGACGAGGGACTGCGGGCCGCGGTGGAGATCCGGGAGCGCCGGCCCTCGGTCGGCGTCCTGGTCCTCTCCCAGCACATCGAGCGCAACTACGCGGCCCAACTGCTCGCTTCCACCGCGGAGCGGGTGGGGTACCTGCTCAAGGATCGGGTGGCCCAGGTCGAGGAGTTCCTGGACGCGCTGGAGCGGATCCACGCGGGAGGCGCCGCGATCGACCCGGAAGTGGTCCGACAGCTGGTCATCCGCACCACCCACGGTGATCCGCTGGCCCGACTCACCCCGCGGGAGCGCACCGTCCTGGAAGCCCTCGCCGCGGGTCTGACGAACGCGGCCATCGCGCGGCGGCTGCACCTCTCGCTCAGTTCGGTGGAGAAGAACCTCAACGCGGTCTTCGACAAGCTGGAGCTGTCGCACACGGACGGCTACAGCCGCCGCATCCTGGCCGTCCTCCGCTACCTGGAGTCATAGCCTCCGCACCACGAAACGCGACTCCTGCGACGGTCCGTCGGAAGAGCGGCGACGGCCGTTCAACCGCGCGCCGTGGGGTGCGGGTACGCTCCGGCGCATGCCGACAGCCGATACGACGGATGCGCAGCTGAACCGACTGTGGGGCGCCGCGTGCGCTCTGCTGGGGTTGTTCCTCCTGTTGTGGGGGCTGTCCGCGGTCAGGGCGCACGTACTCGACGACGACCTGCACAACAGGTGCGCGGACCTGCGCACGGCGAGTTTCCCCTTCGAGAAGTCCTGCGCCCATGAGGACGGCACGGTCGAGAACGCCAACGGCCTGCTCTTCGAGGGCGCCTTCTTCGGCTCGCTGGCCGCCGCCGTCGCCTGCTGGACGCTCGTCCTCACGATCGAGGCGAGCCGGAGGAGGTAGCGGAGGCTCTGCCTCCTCCGGCACGGAGACGCGCCACCCCTTCCGCTCTCCCGGCTGGCCGGACCTCCGGTCAGCGGCGGCCGGTCGACAGGGTGACGAGGAACTGGCCGCCGCCGGCCCGGACCTCCGCGTTCACCGGCAGGCCCGGTACCAGTCGGGAGAAGCGGTCCACCAGCCAGTCCGCCGTCTCCCGCGCGTCCTTCTCGGTCGGGCACCGGCCCACCGTCTCGCGGCCGCCCTTGCGCTCCAGCCGTTCGGCCACGGCGATCAGCGGTGCGGGCTCGACCACGTACAGGCGCTCCGGCCAGGCGATGACCACCTTGACCGCGCCCTTGCGGGAGTTGCACCCGCGGTGCGCGAGCCGTTCGGCGACCTTGGCCTTCCGGTCGGCGGTCCGGCTGTCGACACTGGGGCCCCGCGGGTCGTTCACCGACTCGTGGGGATCGACCGGCTCATCGCACACCCAGCACGTCCAGCCGTCGCGTTCGGCCACATCATCAAGAAGACTCATCCGAGCAAACTACCTGCCCGACCGCCACCCCGCGCACCAGGGCCCGGGCACCCCGCCGCCCCGCCGTGGTGGGGCCCCTCCGGGCCCCGCCCGGCCGGGAACGGCGAAGGGCCGCACCCCCGCGTGGAGCGGGAGGTGCGGCCCGGTGGGCCGGGGCGGGCCGAGCGGTGGATCAGGCGATCTGCTTGATGGAACTCGTCCAGCCGCCGGTACCGATCTTGAGGGGGGGGTGGCGCCGAGGGCCTTGCCCTCGGTCGGGTGGAACCAGAAGGTGCCGCTGGTCTCGTTGACGACGGACCACATGTCGGGCACGCCGTCGCCGGTCGCGTCGCCCAAGGCGCCGAACTGCGGGCGCTGGGCGGCGGTCCAGCCCTCGGCGTAGCCGGTGCCGGGGCCGGTGACCAGGCTCAGCGGGTCGGTGCCGCCGGTGGTGCCCTCCGCCATGCCCGACGCGGGCCCGGCCGACACCCAGTGCTTCGCCTACGACGCGCTCCAGCGCATGACCGAGGCGTGGACGGCCACGGACACCTGCGCATCGACGCCGTCCAAGGCGACCGTGGGCGGTCCTCAGCCGTACTGGCAGTCCTACGGCTTCGACGCCGTCGGCAACCGCACCAAGCTGGTCGACCGCGACCCGTCCGGCGACACCACCAAGGACGTCACGCGCACCTACGCCTACCCGGGTGCGGGCAAGCCGCAGCCCCGCGCGCTGACGAAGTCCGAGTCCAAGGGCCCCCGGGGGACCTCGGCGGACACCTTCGCGTACGACGCCACCGGCAACATGACGATCCGCCAGACCGGCGGCAACGTCCAGACGATGGACTACGACACCGAGGGCAACCTCACGAAGATCACGGAGGCGGGCGCCGGCACCGAGTACCTCTACGGACCCGACGGCCAGCGGCTCATCCACCGCGCCCCCCACGGCTCCACCACGCTGTTCCTGTCCGACACCGAGCTGACGGTCGACAAGGCCGGCAAGCTCTCCGCCACCCGCATGTACGCCCTGCCCGACGGCAACAGCGTCGTCCGGACGGCGACCGAGGGCGACGGCACCAACGGCCGCGGCACGGAGGACGTCGTCCTCAACGACCACCACGGCACCGGCCAGACCGCCTTCGGACTGGACGTCGCCGGGGCCCCGGTCACCCGCCGCCTGCTCAAGCCGTTCGGTGAGGAGCGGGGCGAGGGCGGGCCCGCCGTGCTGCCCGGCAAGCGGGGCTTCGTCGGCGGCCGCGAGAACGAGGAGACCGAACTCACCCAGCTCGGAGCGCGCGACTACGACCCGGCCCTCGGCCGGTTCACCACGACCGACCCGATCATCGACTTCGGCAACCCGCAGCAGATGAACCCGTACGCGTACGCCAACAACGCGCCCGCGACGGAGGAGGACGCGAGCGGCCTGTTCTTCCCCGCCCTGGTCGTCGGAGCGGTGTGGGCCTACCGCGGCTACAAGGCCTACACGGCCGTCAAGAAGATCAAGAAGGCCGTCAAGGTCGTCAAGAAGGTCAAGCAGGCCGTCAAGCCGAAGCAGGCGAAGAAGCCCGCGAAGAAGGCGTCCAAGCCCGCGGCCAAGAAGCGGGCCTCCGTCAAGAGGGCCCAGACGACCCGCAAGGCGACCCAGAAGAAGGCGCAGCGGTCACCCGCAAGGCCAAGCCGCGCACCGCGGCGCGGTCCGCGCTGAAGCGCTCCACGAAGTGCCGCTCCGTCAGCAAGCAGCGACCGAAGGCCGCTTCGCGGCCGAAGAGCCGCCCGAAGGCCAGTCCGAGGCCGAAGCAGGCCCGCCCGCAGGCGAGCCGGGGCGGCAGCCGCGGCGGTGGCGGCAACAAGGGCCGCAACGTCGGCTCCAAGGTCCGCGAGCTCAAGTCCGAGATGAAGGACCAGGCCCAGGACTCGGTCGTCGAGGCCGTCCAGGAGCAGGCCACCCAGTGCGCGGTCAACAGTTTCACCGCGGGCACCCTGGTCCTGATGGCGGACGGCTCGCGCAAGCCGATCGAGCAGGTCAAGACCGGTGACAAGGTCATCGCCACGGACCCGGAGACCGGCCGGACCCGAGCGAAGCCGGTGACCGGCACGATCATCGGGGAGGGCGCCAAGAACCTGGTCGCTGTCACCATCGACGTGGACGGCGCGGCGGGCAGCCGCACCGCCACCGTCGAAGCCACGGACGGCCACCCGTTCTGGGTGCCCGAGCTCGGCGAGTGGATCGACGCGACCGACCTGCGCGAGGGGCAGAAGCTCCACAGCGACACCGGCGCCCGACTCACCATCGAGCGGCTGCACCGCTGGACCGAGGACGCGCGGGTGTTCAACCTGACCGTCCAGGACATCCACACGTACTACGTGATGGCGGGTCCCGCACCGGTCCTCGTCCACAACTGCGGCAACGCGTCCACGCACGACCCGGACAACATCTTCGGCAACCTGGACGACGACGTCTATTTCCACTACTCGGACGAGCGCGGCTACAACGGCATCCTGGACGAGGACGGCGGACTGCGCTTCGTCGCTGCCCGGGGCAGCGGCAAGGTCCACGTGACCCAGGAGATCGGAAGCCAGGCGGACATCGAGCGGAACATCTACATCGGTTCCACCACCCACTCCGGGAAAGCGGGGTTCCTGTTCGTCTTCCGGATGCCACAGGGCGCCGAACTCGGATACGGATCCCAACCGAACGAGAGGATCCACCGAGGATCGCTGAAGATCCCCAGAGGAACCTGATCTTCCACGGAAGGAATCCGTTCTGATGTCGGAACTGCTCGAGTTCGACGACTTGGCCCAGGTGGAGGTCCTGCTCCGCGCCGGCATGGAGTTCAAGTTCGAGACGCCGGCTCCCGAGGGGGTCCTCCTCGGGAGCCCCGTCTACGCGGCGTCGCTCGCCCGGCTGCGCGACGGCCTCCAGGAGGCGCTGCGCACGGGACCGCTGCCGAGCCGGGTGAAGGCCCACGTGGAGTGGTACCGGCTGGTCGGACACCCGCACCGCTGGGCCGTGCTCGCCGAACGGGCCGCCGCCCACCCCCGCTGGCACGACCTCACGGAGGCCGAGGCACGGGAGTGGCTCGAGGCGCTCGCCTCGCCGCTGACGGTCGACGACGAGGCGTACCGCGGCGTGCGGGCGCTCATCGACGCCCGCCCGTGAGCCGCGCAACCGGGTCCTGACCCCAGGACCCTCCCGGGCCCGTCGGATTCCCTCCGACGGGCCCGGGCCACCGACGAGCCGCGCGCAGCGGGCCACGCGGCTCACACAGACCACGAACGCCGTCGCCCCGTACGTCCACGACGGCAGTACACGACGAGAGAGAACCACGTGCCCGCAGAACCGCCCTCGCCGCGACCGGGACCGCCCTGGCCCTCGCCCTGACGGGCTGCTCCGGAAGCCCGGTGCCCACCGCCTTCGACCAGGCCGACGGCCGCTCGTACGACATCGAGTACAAGGTGGCCGGCAAGGGCGTCCGCACGGTCGTCTACGGCACCGGGCAGGGCACGGCCACCGCCCAGCAGACCGTCGAAGCGCCCGAACTGCCCTGGTCCGAGCAGGTGGAGCTGACGGGCGTGGCCACCTCGCCGACCGTGAGCCTCATCCTGGGCGACGAGGGCGGGCACGCCGCCTGCGTGATCCTCATCGGCGGGAAGGAGGCGCACCGCGCGACGGCGGACGGCCCCTTCGGCACGGCCACGTGCACCGCCCCCTCGCCCACCCGGGACGAGGCGTGAACGCCCCCGGGGCGGCGCCCGCGCCCGCCGCCCCGGCGGAGCCGAACGCACGCGAACGGCTGCGGGAGCATCGGCCACACACCGCGCGGCGGGCCCATAAGCGCGGTCTGGCACTGCGGGGCGCGGCAGCCGTCGTGGCGGTGGCGGCGGCCGTGACGGGGCTGTTGTACCAGCGCGGCATCGAGGTACGAGGGGCAGCTGGTGGTGCCCTCGACGAGCGGAGGCGCGGACCGCACCACCCTGGTCTAGGCGCCAGGACGCCCCGCACGTGGTGGAGCCGGCACTGGACCCCGGCTGCCGCCCGTGCGCGAACACCTGGGACACCGTGGGCCCGGCGCTGCGCGCCGCGGCGGACCGGGGCACGCACCGCCTGGAGTTCGCCTTCGGCACCTCGCTGGACCGGCTGCCCGGTGACACGTCCTCCCAGCGCGCACTGAACGCGGTCGCGACCGCGGCGGACGCCGGACAGGCCGCCTTCGCCGACCACCTGACGGCATGGGCCCGTGACCCGCAGGCCGTGCCGCAGCCCGACGACCTCAGGTTCGTACCCTGGGTGCGCAAGGCGTCGGCGGCCACGGGCACCCGCGGCGCGGACCGCATCGAGGCGACACTGGACGGGCGCCCCCTGGACCTGACGCGCGCGTCCGGACGGTGGATCCCAGGGTCGGGCCCCCTCCACCCTGAAGCGGATTGACATCGTCCGATGAGTGGGTGGAGGTGTCGCGATCACGTGGCTCCGCCGCACCGCTACGGGAGGGAGAGCCGGCCCGGCCTGTGGTCGAACGGGTTCGTCGACCCCAGGCCGGAGATCGTTGCCGGGAACCCGCCCCTCCGGGAACCCAGCCCGCCCCCACCGGTGCCGAGGAGCTGCGTTCAGGTCCGCGCGCCGGCGGAACGGGTCCGTACGCGAAAGCTCAGGCCTTGTCCTGCATGCTGCTCCGCGCCGGGTTGCCCTGCTGGGCCGCCTTCGGGTCCTTCTCGGCCGCCTTGGCGCGTACGCCCTGCGCGATGCGCTCGCCGATGGACTTGTCGATGTGGGACCAGTACTGGAAGGCGCGCTCCAGGACCGGCTCGGTCACCCCGTTCAGGAGGTGTCCCACGACGTTGTCCACCAGCCGGTCGCGGGCCGCGTCGTCCAGGACCTCGCGGACCATCGTGCCCGCCTGACCCCAGTCGTCGTCCTCGGCGTGCGACACGTAGGCGCTTCGGGTGATCGCCCCGTCGGTCTCCCAGCTCGGCGGCCGGCCGTACCGCTCGGTGTCGGCCGCCGGACCGCCCTTCGAGTTCGGCGCGTAGACCGGGTCCGTCGTCTTCCGGAAGGCCATCGCGCCGTCCTTGGAGTACGTGTGCACCTCCACGACCGGGGCGTTGACCGGGAGCTGCTGGTAGTTCCCGCCGATGCGGTGGCGGTGCGCGTCGGCGTACGAGAAGAGCCGTCCCAGCAGCATCCGGTCCGGACTCGGGCCGATGCCGGGGACGAAGTTGTTCGGCTGGAACGCCGCCTGCTCGATCTCCGCGTGATGGTCCGTGGGGTTGCGGTCCAGCGTCATCCGGCCGACCTCGATCAGCGGGTAGTCGCCGTGCGGCCACACCTTCGTCAGGTCGAACGGGTTGAACCGGTACCCCTCGGCCTCCTCGTACGGCATCACCTGCACGTACAGGGTCCAGCTGGGGAACGCTCCGTCCCGGATGTGCTCGAACAGGTCGCGCGTGTGGTAGTCGGTGTCGGCCGAGGCCATCTGATCGGCCTCGTCCTGCGTGAAGAACTCGACGCCCTGGTCGGTCTTGAAGTGGTACTTCACCCAGAACCGTTCACCGGCGGCATTGATCCACATGTACGTGTGCGAGGTGTACCCGTTCATGTGCCGCCAGGTGCGCGGGATCCCGCGGTCGCCCATCAGCCACGTCACCTGGTGGGCCGACTCGGGGGACAGGGTCCAGAAGTCCCACTGCATGTCGTGGTCGCGCAGGTTGTTGTCGGCGCGGCGCTTCTGGGAGCGGATGAAGTGCTGGAACTTCATCGGATCCTTGACGAAGAAGACCGGCGTGTTGTTGCCGACCATGTCGTAGTTGCCGTCGCTCGTGTAGAACTTCAGCGCGAAACCGCGCGGGTCGCGCCAGGTGTCCGGGCTCCCGCGCTCGCCCGCGACCGTCGAGAACCGGGCCAGCAGCTCGGTGCGCACGCCCGGCTGGAAGACGGCGGCCTTGGTGTAGGCGCTGACGTCATGGGTCACCTCGAAGTGGCCGAAGGCGCCACTGCCCTTGGCGTGCGGCTGCCGCTCGGGGATCCGCTCCCGGTTGAACTGGGCCATCTGTTCGATCAGGTAGGCGTCCTGGAGCAGGATCGGCCCGCCGGGACCCGCGGTGAGCGAGTGCTCGTCGCTCTCGACGGGTGCGCCCGAATCGGTGGTGGTGGCCGGTGGCACGTCGGTCATGGAGCTTTCCTCTCTCGAAGCGGGACGCCGATGCGGTTCAGGAGCGTCCCCGGTGGCAGCCCCGTGACCGTCCGCGCCGCGAAGACCACCACCCGCAGCTCTACGCCTAGCCCCGTCCGCCCGATGGCAAACGCATGTACGGACAGTCACCTCGGCCGGCCTCCCGGCGGCGGACCGTCCGGGTGAAATGACGAATCCACGCACCTGTCACCCGGTCGGGCGGTGATCCGCCCCGAGCCGGACGTGACGTGGGCCTGCTCCTCGCCCCGGGCCTGCTCGCTCCCGACGGTCGCACGGCCGCACGGCCGACACGACGCGTCCGGGACGTGCGCCGCGGGTTCACCGGGAGGAATGTGGGCACCCGGGTGGTACTCGTATGTGTCCGCCTGTGGGAGGAGTTGTCGTGACCCGCTTCGTCATCACGGTCCCCGGTACGTTCGTCTCGGACGTCGCCGATTCCGTGCGGTCCGCCATCGAACGGAAACTGGCCGCGCGGCACACGGAGGTCAGCGAGAGCGAGGGACTGAGCCTCCTCACTCTGCACGACGACGGGACCTTCTCCGTCCGGCTCGAAGTCGAGGCGCCGGACAAGTACGAGGCGGAGCTCGACGCCGTGGAGATCGTCGCGTCCGTCCTGAAGGAGGCAGGACTCTCGGAATCCGACGTCCCGCTCGGCACACCGGCGGTCACCGGCATCGACAGCGGCCTCTGATTCCCGAAGCGACCACCCGCCCCGCACCCGCCCCGCCCGCGCCCGCGACCACACAGCCGTACGGCACCCCGAGGACCTCGGCGGAGGCCGGTGCCTCGTCCGGGCGCCCGGGGCGGTGCTGTCAGACCTCGAGTCCGTAGGACGTGAAGGCGTATGTTCCGGGAGCCTGCTCCTCGACCACGGACGCCACCCGCGCGCCGTACCTCGTCCAGCGCGCGGCCTCGTCGGTTCTGACTTCCTCCGGCATGTGCGACCAGGCATAGGAGGAGTACACCAGGACGCCCAACGCCTTCCTCTCGTCCCGGCCATGGCCCCAGTGCGAAGGTCTCACCGGCTCGCCGTGATCATCGGTCATCTTCAGTCCGAGGCAGGCGTCGCGGACCAGCCGAAAGACCGTCGCCCGTTCCTCCTCCGACAGGTCTGCGCCGTCCTTCCTGGACACGAAGACCACCGGGCCGTACGCCGACATGGACACCTCCCCATCATCGGGACCTCGCTGAAGCGGGACGGACACCTGCGTGTCCGCCCACGCCTCATGCGGGCCCCTGCGCCACGGCAAAGTAGCAGCGTTGCCGAGAAACGCCCTTCCGGCCACCACGCCCGCCACGGCCACCAGGGCAGACGCGGCCCACGCGGCCACCAAGGTCAGTGCACGCCGATCCCCGAAGCGATCCCCGTTCCCACCGCCGTCCCTGCCCCCGGCTCCGCCCCCGGAGCGTACGCAACGGCCACCACCGGGTCCGGTACGGCCACCGGATCCGGCTCGGTCACCGGGTCCGGTACGGCCACCGGGTCCGGTACCGACCAGCGGCGGTCCTGTTCGAAGGTGCGGAGCAGGTCCGCCGCCACGCTCACCGCGATGACGGCGGGTTCCTTTCCGGCGATGCCCGGAACGCCGATCGGGGTCTTGATCCGGTCGATGGCGGCCGGCGCGTGACCGCCCTCGGTGGCCAGCCGTCGCCGGAACCGCGCCCATTTCGCCGCCGAGCCGATCAGGCCGATCGAGCCCAGACCGGCGGTGCGCAGGGCGGCGTCGCACAGCGCGGCGTCCTCCGCGTGATCGTGGGTCATGATCAGGATGTGGGTACCGGGCGGCAGCTCCGCGAGCACCTCCTCCGGGAGCAGCGGCGTGTGGTGCACCCGGATCTGCGCCACCGCGTCCGCGAGCACGCCGAGCCGTTCGTCGGTCAGCATGTCCGGGCGGCTGTCGATCAGGTGCAGGTCGACGTGGTGACGGGCCAGGATGCGGGCCAGTTCCAGCCCGACGTGCCCGACGCCGAAGACCGCGACCGCCTCGACCACCGGCAGCGGTTCCAGCAGCACGGTGACGGAGCCGCCGCAGCACTGCACCCCGTGCGGGCCGGTGACTTTGTCGTTGAGGGCGAACTCCATCAGCTCCGGCTCCGGATCGGCCGCGCCGTTCAACTCGCGCGCCCGGTCGATGGCGACGGCCTCGATGTTGCCGCCGCCGATCGACCCCCAGGTCTCGGTGCGTCCCACGACGAGTTTGGCACCGGCCCTGCGGGGCGCGTGGCCGCGCACGGCCGCGACGGTCACGAGCACGCCGGGCTCCCGGCGTGCCCGCAACCGCGCGACCGCGGCCACCCAGCCCATGTCAGGCATGGATCGGCGCACTTGCCTCGGCGGGGACCTCGCCGCCGTCGCCGGGCGTCCGCAACGCGACGGGAGGGCCGTACGGCGTGTCGCCCCCGCGGGCCGATTCGACCGCCCAGTACACGGCCTCGGGCGTCGCCGGGGAGGCGAGCTCCACGCTGACCCCGCCGGGCCCGAAGGCCGCGGCGGCCTGCCGCAGCGCCTCCCGTACCGAGAAGGCCAGCATCAGCGGGGGCTCGCCCACCGCCTTGGACCCGTAGACCGCGCCCTCCTCCGTGGCGTTCTCCAGCAGTCTGACGTTGAACTCCTCGGGCATCTCCGAGAAGCTCGGCAGCTTGTAGGTGCTCGCCGCCTGGGTCAGCAGCCGGCCGCGGTGCGGGCCGTCGCCGGCGTCCCACCGCAGGTCCTCCAGGGTCAGCCAGCCCGCGCCCTGCACGAAGCCCCCCTCGACCTGGCCGATGTCGATCATGGGGGAGAGGCTGTCGCCGACGTCGTGCACGATGTCCACCCGCCGGATCCGGTACGCGCCGGTGAACCCGTCGACCTCCACCTCGGCCGCGGCGGCCCCGTAGGAGAAGTACTTGAACGGCGAGCCCCGGAACACCTTCGCGTCCCAGTGCAGGCCCTCGGTGCGGTAGAAGCCGGCCGCCGACAACTGGACCCGCTGGAAGTACGCGGTGCGCACCAGGTCGTCCCAGGCCAGTTCCCCGTCGCCGCCCACGACGCGTGCGACGCCGTCGACGATCCGCACGTCCGAGGCGTTCGCGCCCAGCTGTGTGCCCGCGACCCGGAGCAGCCGCTCGCGGATCTGCTCGCAGGCGTTCTTCACCGCGGCGCCGTTGAGGTCGGCCCCGGCGCTGGCGGCGGTGGCGGATGTGTTGGGCACCTTGTCGGTGCGGGTCGGGGCCAGCCGTACCTTGGGCAGCGGGATGCCCAGCGTGGTCGCGGCCACCTGGAGCATCTTGGTGTGGAGGCCCTGCCCCATCTCGGTGCCGCCGTGGTTGATCAGGACCGAGCCGTCCTTGTAGACCAGCACCAGCGCGCCGGCCTGGTTGAAGGCGGTGAGGTTGAAGGAGATCCCGAACTTGATGCCGGTGATCGCGAGCGCCCGTTTGGTGTGCGGGTGCGCGGCGTTGAAGGCCGAGATCTCCGCCTGGCGGTCGGCGACGCGGGCGTCGTCCTTGACCTGCCGCCATACGGTGGAGATCCGTTCGGGGTGCAGGACCCGCTGCCCGTACGGGGTCGAGTCGCCCTGCCGGTAGAAGTTGCGTTCGCGCAGCTCCACGGGGTCGAGGCCGAGCAGGGGCGCGCACCGGCCCATGATGTCCTCGATCACCAGCATGCCCTGGGGTCCGCCGAAGCCGCGGAAGGCGGTGTTGGACACCTTGTTGGTCTTCGCGATGCGGCCGGTGACCCGCGCGTTGGGGATCCAGTAGGTGTTGTCGATGTGGCACAGGGCGCGGGCCACCACGGGCTCGGACAGGTCCAGGCTCCAGCCGCCGTCGGCGGTCAGGGTGGCGTCGAGGGCCTGGATGCGGCCCTCGGCGTCGAAGCCGATCCTCCAGGTGGCGTGGAAGCCGTGGCGCTTGCCGGACATGGTCAGGTCCTGGGTCCGGGTGAGCCGTACCCGGACCGGCCGGCCGGTCAGCCTGGCGCCGAGCGCGGCGACGGCCGCGAACCCGTGGGGCTGCATCTCCTTGCCGCCGAAGCCGCCGCCCATGCGCAGGCACTGCACGGTCACCTCGTGGCTGTGCAGGCCGAGCACGTGCGCGACGATCTCCTGCGTCTCCGAGGGGTGCTGGGTGCTGCTCTGGACGAACATCTGCCCGTTCTCGTCCACGTGGGCGAGTGCCGCGTGCGTCTCCAGGTAGAAGTGTTCCTGGTCGGAGAACTGGAACTCGCCCGAGAACACGTGCGCGGAGTCCTCGAACCCGGCGTCGACGTCGCCGGTCTCCATCACGGGCCGGGCGCCGTGGAAGCTCCCGGCCGCCATGGCCTCCCGCAGCGTGATCACGGAGGGCTTCTCGTCGAGTTCGACCTCGACGGCCGCCGCACCGAGCCGGGCCGCCTCCAGGGTCTCGGCGAGCACCCAGGCCACGGCATGGCCGTGGAACATGACGGTGTCGGGGAAGAGGGGTTCGTCGTGCTTCATGCCGGCGTCGTTGACTCCGGGGACGTCGGCCCCCGTGAGGACGCGGACCACACCGGGCACGGCGAGCGCGGGACCGGTGCGCAGCGCGGTGATCGTGCCGTGGGCCTTCATCACCTGGACCGGGTGGGCGTGCAGCACGTCCTTGGTGCGGTGGACGAGGTCGTCGGTGTAGAGGGCGGCCCCGGTGACGTGCAGGCCGGCGCTCTCGTGCGGCAGCGGAAGGCCGACGACGGGCTTCTCGGGGCGTTCGGACAGATGGCTCATGACGGCACCGCCTCGGTGGTTCGCGCGTACAGCTTCAGCAGGCTCCGGCCGAGCATCGCGGAGCGGTACGCGGCGCTGGCTCGGTGGTCGTCCATCGGGGTGCCCTCGGATCGCAGCACCCGGGCCGCGGCCTCGGCGGTCCGCTCGGTCCAGGGCTCGCCCTCCAGGGCGGCCTCGGTGGCGAGGGCACGGATCGGGGTGGCGGCGACGCCGCCCAGACCGATGCGCGCCTTGCGCACGGTGCCGTCCTCGATGTCGAGGGCGAAGGCGACCGCCACGCTGGAGATGTCGTCGAAGCGCCGTTTGGCGATCTTGTGGAAGGCCGTGACCGGTGACAGCGGCAGCGGGACGCGCACCGCGCGGATGAGCTCGCCGGGACGGCGGACGCTCTGCCGGTAGCCGGTGAAATAGTCGCGGAGCGGTACCTCGCGTTCGCCGTCGGCGCCCGCGAGCACCAGCGACGCCTCCAGCGCGAGCAGCACGGGCGGGCTGTCGCCGATGGGCGAGCCGGTCCCGAGGTTGCCGCCGAGGGTGGCGCTGTTGCGGATCAGGCGGGAGGCGAACTGCGGGAACAGCTCCGCCAGCAGCGGCACGGCGCCGTCGAGACGGCGTTCGATCTCCGTGAGGGTCTGCGCCGCCCCGATCTCGATGTGGTCGGATCCGACGTGCAGGGTGCGCAGTTCGGGCAGCCGGTCGACCGCCACCACGCAATCGGCGCGGCGGGAGCGGATGTTGACCTCGACGCCCCAGTCGGTGCTGCCCGCGACGACCACGGCGTCCGGCCGCTCGCGGAGCAGCCGCACGGCCTCGGCCAGGGTGCCGGGCCGCAGGAACGCGCTGTCGTCCTGCGTGTACGCGGTGGCGGCCGGTGCGGGCGGGGACTGCTCGCGGCGCAGCGCCAGGGGATCGTCCTCGGCGGGCATGCCGACGGCGTACGCGGCGTCGCGGATCGGGCGGTAGCCGGTGCAGCGGCACAGGTTCCCGCTCAGCGCGTGCAGGTCGAAACCGTTCGGACCGTGCTCCGAGTCGGAGCCGGAGCCTTCGGCGGGAACGCGGCCGGGGTCGGTGCCGTCGGCCTGGCCGGTGTGCGCGCAGCGGTCGGGCCGGTAGTACTCGGAGGCCATGCTGCAGATGAACCCCGGGGTGCAGAAGCCGCATTGGGAGCCGCCCCGGACGGCCATCTCCTGCTGCACGGGGTGCAACACGGCCGGCGTGCCGGACGGGTCGACCGTCGCGAGCCCTTCGGAGGTGACGACCTCCTGGCCGTCGAGCGCCGCGACCGGAACCAGGCAGGCGTTGACGGCCACCCAGTCGGTGGGCTTGTCCACCCCGGGGCGGGCCACCAGGACCGAGCAGGCGCCGCATTCACCCTCGGCGCAACCCTCCTTGGTGCCGGTCAGGCCCCGCTCGCGGAGGAAGTCGAGCACCGTGGTGTGAGCGGGTGCGGGTGAGATCCGTGTTTCTTTGCCGTTGACCGTGATCCGGGCCGCTACCATCGCGCGTCCTCGTTTCGGCGCGCGGTCGATCGGACTGTCCAAGTCGCCATGTCAGGAGCTTTCTCTTCCGGTGGTCGCGGCCGGGGACACCGTGGTACGCGGCGCGACACATCGGCACGCGACGGCGTGCCGTGAGTGGTGACATAGATGAGAAGGCGTCGGGGCCGCGAACGGGCACGCCGACGAGGGGGCCGCTCAGCAGCCGTGGGCTACACGACCCGGAGCCCAGGCGATCTGGTGTGCGAGGCGAATCAGCGCGGAGACGGTCGACATCCGGTTTCGCCTCCTTCCAGCAGCTCACGAGCGGGGTTCGGTCGAAGTTACGTTGCCGCAGGTTCGTCGGTCAAGCACCGCTCGGTGGATTCCACGAACCCCGGCCACCGGGACCGGCGGGTAGTCGTAGGGGAAACCAGGGACGGCCCCGACCCGTACAGAGGCCCGGCCGTTCTCACTCGCGGAGGTGACGGCCGGCCGACGTGGCAGCCGGTCCGGCGGTGGATCTCCACGACGGGGTTCCCCGGGTGCACGTGATCCGTTGGCTGTCGGACCTCACGGCCGGCACGATCCTGGGATGACCGACGACCGTGACGCCGTCCTCCGCCTGTGGGGTCGCCGGCTGTACGAGCGCCAGGACGAGCCACTCGCCTCGGCGCGCACGGTCCTGAAGGCCACCGGCCGCCCGGCGAGCGCCGTCACCCTGGCGATGGCCGGCCGCCTCGACACCCTCGCTGATGCTCCATCGGACCGCGCTTGGCCGCTGTTCCGCACGGTCGCCAAGTTGGCCGCGAACCTGCGGGCCGACGGCAGCTACGACGCGGACGTCGGCACCCGAATCGGGCCACTGGCCCTGCGGCTGGGCGAGCTCGAACCATCGCTCGCCGGCCCCCTCGGGGAGGCACTGGGCCACCCGCCGGACGGGCCGGGGTCTCTCGTCACCGCCCTCGCCGCCGAGCTGAGCGGCAACCGACGGATCCGGATGCGGGCCATCGACGCCCTGCTGGAATGGGCCGAGCTCGGCCATCCGCAGGCCCGGGCGGCCCTGGTCGAGGTCGCCTCCGACCACCGGACGCGGGACGTCGCCGTCTGGACCAAGGCGTTGAACCGGATCGACCTGTTCGGCGACGCGAGCATCGAACCGGGCCTCCTCCGCGCGCTCGCTGACACCGGGCACCGAGGGGTGAGGTGGTCGGCGCTCGCGTGTGCAGAACTCGGCTTCCGCCGTGCCCTCCCGCTGATCACCGCCCTGCTCGACCACCCCGATCCGATGGTCCGTGAAGGTGCCTGCGAGGCACTGGGCCTCTTCGAGGAACCGGCCTCCGTCCCCGCCCTGACAGCGCGGCTGAACGACGAGAGCGACCGGGTACGCGGCAGGGCCGCGATGGCGCTCGGCCGGATCGGTGGCGACCGGGCACTCGCCGCGCTCTGGCAGACCGTGTGGGAACGCCGGAACCCGAAGGCCGGCCATCTCGCCTCGGCGATCGCCGCCTTCGGCCCTCCGGTGGTGAACGACCTGATCACCCTCACCACCGATCCGGACCCGGACCTGCGAGCACTGGCCTGCCGCGCTCTCGGGTCCACCGCCGACGACCGGGCCCTGCCCCCACTGGAACACCTCGCCGCCCACGACCTCGCCCGAACCACCCTCGGGGGCCTCGTGTCAACCGCGGCCAAGCAGGGACTGCGGACCGCGCACCGCATGCGCGCGCGCACCGCATCGACGTGACCAACTTCCGGGGCCGGGCCGGGCCGGGCCGGGGCGGGGGCGGTCAAGACAGGCGGTTGTAGACCTGCCAGCCGGTGCCGAGCTTGGCGGGTTTGCCGAAGGTGCCCTGGCCGGTGCCGTTCAGCCGCCAGATCGTGCCCGCGGTGTCGCGGACGACGAGGTCGGCGCGGCCGTCACCGGTCAGGTCGCCGGCGCCGACCACGGCGTTGTACGACGCGCCCCAGTCCTTGGCGACGAGCCGGAGCGGGCCGAACTTCCCGCCGCCGGCGCCGTACATGCGCCACAGTCCGTTCGACGCGTCTTGGAGGAGCAGGTCGCCGAGGCGGTCGCCGTTGAGGTCGCCCGCGCCGACGATCTTCTTGAAGCCCTTGTAGCCGGTCCCGATGATCAGCCGCGGGTCGAGCTTCCCGCCGCGGGCCGTGTACGAGTACAGGGCCCCGGACTTCGGGTCGCGTGCGACCACGTCGGCCCTGCCGTCGCCGGTCAGGTCACCGGGCGAGGTGATCACGTCGTACGCGTTCCAGCCCTTGCCCAGCACGGTGTGCTTGGTGGCGGGCTTGAGCGCGGCCCCGCAGGCGGGGGTGTACGCGCGCATCGTGCCGTCCGGCATCCGCATCAGGACGTCGTTGCACCGGTCGCCGTCCAGGGTGCCGACGGGCACGGGCAGGACGCCCTTGGGCCATCCCGTGGTCGTGGCGCTGCCGCTGAAGTTCCCGGTGGCCGCACTGCCGTACGCGACGCGCAGGCTGCCCGAGGCGGTGGTCTGGAAGAGGTCCCCGATGCCGTCCGGGGTGCCCGTGCGCGCGCCGAAGTCGCGGTGGACGGCCGCGCCGCCGGTGACCGTGACCGTGCCGGACGCGATCGTCGTCTCCACGGCCGAGGAAGGGCCGTGTGCCGTCAGGCGCCATGCCAGCGGGCCGTTCGGGGGGAACATGCTGGTCGAGGCGCTGTCCCGGCCGTTCCACTTCGGGTTGACGGTGTTCGTGCGCCTGCCGGAGAACCACTCGACGATCCTGCCCGACGTGTTGTCGGTGAGGGTCAGCTTCCAGGAGTCGGCCCGCTGGTTCAGCGTCCACTTCGGGTTCCACACGGTGCTCTTGGGCGTGCTCCCCGCGAGGGCCGCCGTGGCCGGGACGGTGGAGGAAACGGCCTTGATCGGCGGCCGGAAGGCGGTCCGGGAGGACAGCGGTCCCCCGGTCGAGTTCCACAGCAGCGCGCCGGACATGCCGGGACCTGCCGCGACCTCCACAGGCGAGTAGTTGACCGGGCCGGCGTAGGCGGGGTGCGGCACCGGCCTGGCCGTGGACCACTTCTCGTCGGGGGTGGTCCGGGTGGCCGTGACCGGGGTCTCCTGGTCGATCCCCTGCACGGTGAGCCGTTCGGACCAGGCGATCCGCACGGTGCCGTCCGGACCGATGGCGGCGTCTCACGCTCCCGGCAGCCACGGGGTGCCGATCTGCCGGCGCTCCCAGGTGTCGCCGCCCGAGGCCAGCGTGGCGCTGGCGAAGGTGTTGCCGGGGTCCATTCCACTGGCCCACCACCACTCGCGCCACACCAGCGTGACGTCGCCGTCCGGGGCGATGAGGGGCTCCGACGTCGTGGCGAGCGGTGTGTTGCGGATCGGCAGCCGCGCGGGCGTGCTCCATGCGGCGCCGGGACGCTTGACCGAGGCGAACAGGTCCTCGGCGTCCGTTCCCTCGGCCTCCTGCAGCGGCCAGGTGAGGGCGAGCGATCCGTCGGGGCCGGCGCCGGCGTTCGGGGTTCCGGTGCCGCCGATCGGCGCCGCCGCCGGGGCGGGGGCGCTCCAGGTGCCGTCGGTCCCCGTCCGCTCGATCGTCCTGATGCCGGGGAGGCCGTCCTTGACGGTGTGGCGGTAGGCGATCACCGCGTCGCCGGTGGCCGCGACCGCGACGTCCGCGCCGTCGATCCTCCCGTCCGCGGCCTTGACGGTGACCACCGCCACCGGGGCGGACCAGGCTCCGCCGGCGCCGCGGCGGGCCACGTACACGCCGGAGTCCGTGCCGTCGGCGGCTGTCGCGGACCAGACGGCGACGGCGGTGCCGCGCGGGCCTTCCGCCACTTGGAAGGCGCTCACCACACTGCCCGCGTCGTCGCCGAGCAGCTCCTGCGGCTGCGACCAGGTCCCGCCCCGCAGCGCGGCGGCCAGCAGTCGGGTCGCCGGCAGGGGCGTGCCCGGCGCCGAGGCGGCGGACTCGGCCCACGCCAGGGTGGCCCCGCCCGTCGTGTCCGCGGCCACCCGCAGCGGCAGCCGCGGGGTCACGCCCGAGGCCGACAGGCCGGGCCGCTTCCACAGGTCGTCATCGGCGGCGCGCACCGCGGCGGTCAGGTTCCCGCCCTCGCGCCATGCGGCCACGGCCGAGCCGTCCGACAGCGAAGCGAGCTCCATGGCCTGGGGGTTGTGCTCGTCGCCGCCCACCGAGGCGGGGAGGTTCCAGCCGGGCAGGTCGGAGGCGTGCGCCGGCCCCGCGGTGAGCAGCGGGGTGGCGACACCCCCGGAGACGATCAGGGCTGCGGTGGTCACTGCGATGGCCAGCCGGCCACGGCGGGCGGATGTGCCCATGAAGAAATTCCTTCCCCCGTCAAAAGATCTTGTGATCAGGGCGTTGGACCAGCACGGGGAGAGGATGGTTGTACGGGTCGGAGGAATCTCTCGTACGTACGAGATCCCGGCCACCCCACCGCAGCCGCCGCACCTGATCGGACGGTGTCCCTCGACCAGGAGGGTGAAGAGGGGCCCGGACGGGCGTGACGGCCGCAGGCCGGGACAGGTGACCGGGCATGACTCCTTCCGTCCTCCGGGCCGCCGCGGTAGCGGTCCTGCTCTGCTCGACCCTCGTCGCCGCACCGGCCGCCGCCGCGCAGACCGCGCACGTTCCGCCCGCGCCTGGTGCCCCGTACGTCGACCGGCCCTGCGAAGCCGGCGACGGCGACAGTCCCTTCGAGCCCACCATGGAGGCCGCGGAGGACCTCCTCGACCGCTTCCTCGGCGAAGGCAACCCCATCAGCGAGCAGGTCATCGACGAGGGCGCGGATGAACTCCTCGACGAACTCCTCGGCACCACCTGCTAGAGGAACCACCCCGGCCCCCGTCGGCCGAGTACGCGGAGAGCGTGCAGACCGACGGGGGGCCCGGCATCCGTGGGACAGGTGTGCCTGAACGCACACCGGGCTTCAGGCGGGCGAGAGCACGGATCGTTGTGCTCCGCAGGATCGGGACGGGCGGCTACGGTGGTGGGCATGGTGATGGAAGCGCGCAAGCCGCCCGCGCGGCCGGTGTCGAAGGTCCCGCCGAACCGGCCGCCGACCGAGCCCCGCAAGCCGTTCCCCCCGACTCCGCCGCCCCCGAAGTCCGGGCGGGCCTGACCGTGAAGGTCGTCCGGGCACCCTACGACGAGCTCCCCGAACCGGTCCGCCGGACCCTGACCGACCGCTTCGGGGCAGGCGCGGCCCGCTCGGACATGGAGACGGGCGAAAGCTCGGGACTGGCCTGTCTGTTCACCCGCCAGGACGGGTCACAGGAATTCGTCAAAGGCCTTCCCCTCGACCACGACCGCATCGACGAGCTGCGCACCGAGATCAAGGTCAACCCCCACCTGCCCGACTTCGCCCCCCGCCTGCAGTGGACCGCGCGGGCAGGCGCCTGGCTCCTGCTCGGCTTCGAAGGGCTGCGGGTGACACCGTGGGCGCACTTCGCCCGAGGCAGCGAACACCTGCAACCCGTCAGCCACGTCCTGCGCCGACTGTCCACCGTCCGCGCCCCCGACGTGGGCCTGCGCACCCTGTGGGACCGCTGGTCCGAGTACTGCGACCCCGCCGACCGGCCACTGCTGACCGGCGATCACCTCGTCCACGGCGACCCCGCCGCCACGAACTTCCTCCTCGACCACGACCGCAAGGCGTGGCTGGTGGACTGGGCCTGGGCCGCCCAAGGCCCGCCCTGGGCCGACACGGCCCTCTGGGGCCTGCGCCTGACCCTGGACGGCGACCACACACCCGAACAAGCCGCCGCCCTGGCTTCGACCGTCCCCGCGTTCGCCTCCGCACCCCGTGAGGCGGTCCGGGTCCTCACCGAAGCCGAGGCACGCTCGTGGGAGGACTGGCAGGCCTTCGGCATGCCCGACCTCGACGAGACCGTCAAAGCCGCCCGCGCCTGGGCCGACCACTGGCGCCAGACCTGACGGGGCCGCTCGCCCGCGCCGCGTGCCGAGCGTGACGCGCGGCGAGGCGAGGCGTGCTGGGAGCGTGCGGACTCCGGACAACAGCACCTCCGTTACCTCCGCTGGCAGCGGAAGCGACCTTCACGAACTGTCAGCGACAGTTTTTCTTGTCGCTCGGCATGGCGACAGGTAACCTTGTCGCATGAACGATGCGATCCCGACCCCTGACAGGAACGACGAGAACTTCTGGGCCACCGTGATGACCCTGGTGGAGCCCGCCTGGTCCGAGCCCACCGAGGGCGACTCGTTCGCCATGGACGACAAGGTGCTGGAGGCCGTCCGGGCGCTGGCCGAGGGCATCTCGACCCGTGCTCTCGCCTACCGCGCCGCCGACAAGCCCTTCGACAGCGCGCTGATCGCCGCCCCCGATGTGCAGCTGGCCATGCTGAGGTCGCTGTACGAAGCCAAACTGTCCGTCGATCGACTGGCCGAGAGCGCGGCCACTGTCGCGGGCCGCAGCGGAGCCAACTACGCGCAACTGGGCGCGGCCTGGGGCGGCATCAAGCGCCAGTCGGCCCGACTCAAGTGGCCGCACGCGGTGGCCAAGAAGGCGGCCGGCGAGTCCGTCCCGCTCCAGTACGCGGGCGGCGCCGCCGTCATCCACCATGACCCGGATGCCGACGCCTGGTGGTTCACCGCCACCGCCGCGGACCAGCGGGAAAAGGAGTCCGAGGCCGTCCACGCCTCCTCCGCCGAGGCCATCGCCGGGGCGACGGAGTTCCTTTTGTCGCACACCCTTCCCGCCCGTGAGGCGCGGGCCTGACTTCGCCACCGCAGCCACGCGAAGCGTGGGGGCCGGCTCCCCGTGCCGACTCCCACGCCCCCGCCTCCGGGCGCCGGGCCGTTTTCGCCCACACCTGTCCGCGTCGATGAAGGTCAGGAACCCGATGAGTGCACCCGACCTGCCCGGCGTGACCTTGCTGGTGCTGTACTCGCCGCGCCTTGAGGAATGCCGACGGTTCTACCCGGACCTGGGCCTGGACTTCGTCGCGGAGCGGCACGGCCGGGGCCCCGACCACTACGCCACGGTCCTTCCGAACGGCATGGTGTTCGAGCTCTACCCGGCCCGCCCTGGACGCCGCACGGACGCACTGCGCCTGGGCCTTGCCGTCAACGGCATCGGAGCCAATCCGCCGCTCACCCCGGGACGCCACGTCCTCACGGACCCCGACGGCCGCGCGGTCGAGGTCCACGCGATCTGAACCCTGAAGGGATGGATCCGGCCGGGTCGGCGACGCGGCGGCGGTCTTGATCATCTGGCCCGTCGCCGTGGTTGCGCCGGGCCGCCCCGGGCGCGGAGCCGTGCTTGTCCGACCGCATGAAGCGCCGCTGTTCCGCAGTCGGGTCCGGACCACCGGTGCCTGACGAACAAGGGCGGCAGCCACGGCAACGGCGTCTACCTCACCCTGTGGCGCTGCGCGGGCGACTACCCCACCGAGCAGCGCTGGATCTTCGACTTCGCGGCCTGACCGAGCCCCACACCGCCCGACCGCGCCGGGCCCGAGGACCGGGCCCGGCGCCGTGCGCGTGGGAGGACGGGAGTGGTGGCCGGTGTCAGTCCGCGGACCCGACCGGCGCGGTGCGATTCACGCGGCGGCCACGTCCGGGAGCGCGGTGGCCGAGAGCGCGGCGGCGGCCTGCGGGCGGGACGGCCGGATGACCAACTCCTCGCGGCCCGCCTGGGCCTTCAGCGCCCGTCGCGTGCCGGCCTCCGTCGCGATGACGGCCATCGGCGCTCCCGAGGAGTGGCACATGCGGTGGGTCCGGACGACGGCGCTCACCGCGGCCGTGCTCAACGGAGCATCGGAGAGTTCCAGCAGGACGGGCGCGGACGGGTGGGCGCCCAGGTAGCCGTTGATCGCCTCCACGGCCTCGGCCCGGCCGGCGATGTCAAGGTCGGCCCGCAGGCGGACAATCAGGACACCGTTCTCGGTCACGTCGAAAGGCAGCACGGGCACTCCTCGTTTCCACGAGCACATGGGTGGGCTGTCCCGCGGATGCCCCGTCCGAGCCGCGTCATGCGCGCCGTCGCGGCCTCCGGTGAGCCCGGGTGGTCGGCTCTCGGGGTGGGCGGGGCGCCGGCCGGAGGAGTACGTTGGTGGTAGCCGTTGGTGTGACCCGTGCTGCCGCATCCCTCCCTGAAAGGGGTGGGGTGCCTCCGGTTCGGACCTCCTCAATCCTCGCGGCCACCGATTCGGTCGCGTACTTCCTTTCCCGTCCTCGCGGAAAGGGGAGGGCCCCCGACCAGCCGGGATGGCAGCCATGACCGAGCACACCCCGTTCACCCCCCGTCCGCCCACCGGCCCGTCCGCACGGGGCCGCGCCGTCGTCGAACCCGTCCCCGGGATACCGGGCCGCTCGTGGATGGTGTTGTCGGGCGAGTTCGACATCGACTCCCGCGACACGCTCCAGGACGCCCTCCGGGCCGCGGTCGTGGCCGCCGAACAGGCGGGGCCCGAGCTGTTGCGGGTGGACGTCACGAGGGTGACGTTCGCCGACTCCTCGTTCCTGAACTCGCTGCTGGTCATGCGGGAGCGCATCGTGCTCGCGGGCCCGCTCCCCGGGCAGTTGTCCCATCTGCTGACCCTGACCGGGACCGCACCCTTGTTCACCTACACCACCGGTGGTGACTCGGTGACCGACCGTGGGGGCAGGGTGAGGGAAGGAGCGCGGGTGTGAACACGCGAGGTCAGCGGACCGTGTCCCTCACGCGCCTACCCCACGACCTGCCAGGGCACCCACGGCACAGGGAGGACTTCGACTCCCCCATCCAGCAGGGTCCGCTCTTCCCCTCGACCCTCGCGGTGGGCACCACTGCTGCGATCGGGTCAGCGCGGTACGGCGGTTCACGACCGGCCGCGAGGCTGCCCCCGCGCCAGGCACTCCGCGACCCGGAACGAGAAGCCTGTGGTAGATCGTGTCCGCCGGGGGTACACGCGCTCGCATGGCACCGAAGAGCGAACTCCTCATGTCCCTGCGGGCCGTACGCCAGTTGCGTCGGATCCGCGCGTTCTACGCGGCGGGTGGCCTGCTGTGGCTGGCCGCGGCGGTCTGGTCGGGGTGGGCCCATCCCGGAAGCCGGCAGATGTGGGTCAGCCTTCTGCTCCTGGCGGTCTTCGCCGGGCTCCTCGCGACCACGTCGGTTCTCCTGTTCCGTCTCCCGAACGCCCAAAAGCACGAGGTCGCCCGTCACGCGGCACCCCGGCGGGCGGGCACTCCCCGCCCCGCGGGTGCCTGAACCCACCCCCCGCCTCCGGCGGTGCCGCCGGTACCTCCCGTGGGCCTTGGTCCCGCTGTTCTCGGGCATCATCCGACGTCGGTCGGGGTCGCGCCGGTGTGTGCGGGTTCGCGTGCCGCCCGGCCACGAGGCCATGAAGCCGGGCTGCCTCGCCCGGACCGGCGGCGCCTGTGTCGGCGACCGGCCGGTCGCCGACACAGGCTCGCCATCGGCCTCGCGTGCGCCGTGTTGCCCGACTATCGCCGTGACCGCGTGACCGCGTGACCGCGTGACCGTTGGGGCCGCCCGCACCGGTTGACCGGGCCGGCCCGCAGTCCCTCCTGACGGGATCACGTGGATTCGACGGTCCCGGTGTCGGCCGCCGGGTCCTGCCCGTCCCCGGAGCGCCCTCGACCCGCGGGTGGGGCTGTCACAGGGAGCCGACGACCTTGCGCGGGGTGACGCGGACGACCACGCGCTCGGCGTCGTCCGCCGACGCCGGGTTGAAGTCGGCGTAGTCCTTGCCGGTGTACTTGCGGGAGAGCGCGTTGATGAGTTCCTGTCCGCCCTCCGTGGTCAGCTCCGTGGTCCCCCGGACCTCGGCGTAGGTGTACGGCGCGTTGGCAGGGTTGATCATGACGGTGATCCGGGGGTCGTTGCGCAGGTTCTTCTCCTTTCGGCGGCCGATGGTGGTGGAGATGAGCAGGTCGTCGCCGTCGCGGGTCAGCCAGGTGACCGACAGTTGGGGGCTTCCGTCCGGCTGGACGGTGGCCACGGTCGCGAAGACCGGGGTGTCGTCGATGAGCTTCTTCAGATCGTCGGAGAGTTCGGCGGACATGGTGCGGGTTCCTTCCCTGGGTCGTTCGCTGTCCCGGGCCCAACTGCCGACAGGGGAGATCGGCAACGGGTATCGGGGATCCGGCCGCTTCCACTGCACGTCTTCCGTCCCCGAAGGAACCTCGGGCGGGTGCGTGGCGCCCTGGTGTCGGACCCGGACCCGGAGCGGCCGCTGAGGCCGCGGCGGGGTGTTGACGTGCTCGTCGCGGATCTGATTCGTGCCGGGCCGACCGGTGTCGGCATCGCTGATCGGACTCGACTACCTGCGGTCCCCGTCCCCGGAACCCGTGCCCTGCCCCGCACCCGGCTCGTCCGGGCCCGGAGGCGCCGACTGCTCGTCGTCCTCCTCGGCCGGGGGACCGCCCTTGGCCCGCTCCTGCTTCGGTCCGGCAGGAAGATCGGGTGCCGGGAAGCGGGCCGGTAGGTCAGGGGTGAGTGCGTGACGGCTGGCAGGTATCGGGCGCGGCGTCTCGTCGGCCATGCGGTGACCACTCCTTCGTCGTGTGCCTGTACCACTTCGTCTGCCCCGGCTGTCGTCGTGCAGCAGCACCATCGAGGATCCGGGCCCGGGCGGCTCCACGCCCGCATCGTGGGCGCAGCAGGGCGTGGTCAGGTGGTGAGGAGGCCTTGGCGGAGGTTGCCGAGGGTGCGGGCGAGTATGCGGAAGACCTGCATCCGCGAGATCCCCCGACGGGCCTCAGGCTCCGTCCGGCTTCTCGCTCTTGTCCTTGTGGCCCTGGCGGCGCTGATGTGCCGGGGGCTGGGCCTTCGGGCCGGGTGTGAGGGCGTCGTCGGCTTCGGCGTCGCGGGCGCCGCCGGGAATGATCGCTTCTTCGGCTTCCTTGCGTGCTTCCTCGTCGCCGGCTTCACCCGGTGCCTGGGACGGCGTGGTGCGCGGATGTTCGTTCTCGTGCTTCTCGACCACGGAGGACTCCTGTTCTCCGGCGGAGGGGGCTGCGGTGGCGCGCCGGTCCCCGGGGACCTGGGACCGGGGACCTGGGACCCGGGCCGGGTGTCAGGCGGGCGGGTAGTTGTTGCGCTTGAGGCGGCGGGCGAGATGGGCGGTGTTCGCGGCGAGGGTCCTGGTGGTCGTGGCGGTCTTCTCGGGGGTCTTGTCGAGGTCCTGGTAATCGGTGCCCTGCATGGCTTCGCCGACCCAGTAGGTGACGGCGTTCGGCGCGAGGGAGAAGCCCACGTCGTTGAGGCCCTGGAAGAGGTCGGCGCT
>NZ_JBEOSD010000087.1:0-32836 GCF_040302735.1 Streptomyces sp. NPDC097619
GTCCGGCGGGTCCGACGGGCTCCTGGGGCGGGTCCGACGGTCCGGGGGCGTGGGCTGGGGCCGACCGACCGAGAGGCGGGCCCGGCGGCAGTCGACTCCGTCAGGTTCCCCGGGGAGGGGACCTCTCCGGTGGCCCCGCCGGGCCCGTCGGTACGGAGCGCGGCCCGGGTCCGGAGCCCGTCGGAGGCTCGGAACGGCCGCCTGACGCAACGGGCCCGGTAGGACGCCACCCCACAGGTCCGGCCCCCGGCCCCCAGGCGTCCGGAAACCCACCGATGGGCGGGCCGACGGCCGTGTCGGACAGGGCCTCGGGGGGCCCGGCGCGCGAGCGGGCCCGGGCCGTGAAGGGGCCGCCGTCCGCCTCGGCCCGGACGTCCACCACCTCGCCCCCGACCTCGCAGTGCACCAGGCGCGCCCGCTGCGCCGCCGCCACCCGCCCGGCGGCCGCGCAGGCCGCCTCCCGGCCCAGCTGCCACCGGGCCGCCGCCGCGAGGGCGGCGAGGTCGGCGGCACCCGCGGCCCGGTGTCGGACGGTCACCGCCTGCCCCAGCAAGAGGATCCCGCCGAAGACCGCACACAGCGCGCAGGCCACGACCGCCGCCCACACCGAGGCCGAACCCCGATCCGAGCGGTCCGAGCGGTCCGCCTCCCGGCTCGTGCCGGTCCCCGCACGCCTCATGGCCCCACCCCACCGTTCCCGGCCCGAGCGACCTCCGCGGCGCCCGGCCCGGCCGTGCCGGGCGGCCCGCCCGGATCCGGTGCGGATGGCACGGCGTCGGACGGAAGGCCATCGGACGCCGGGGCGTCCGTTGCCGGGACATCGGTTGCCGTGCCATCGGACGGCCCGATCGTGTCCTCGGCCCAGGCGACCGCTTCGGCCGCCAAGCGCACCCGCAGGGCCGCCGGGCCGGGGGCCGGGGCCTCCACCCGGACCCGCCACAGCTCGCCGGTCCGCTCCACCGCGATCCTCGCGCCGCCGGGCGCGGAGGCCTGGGCGATGTCCTCGGCCCGCCCCGGTGGCTCCGACCGGGCCGCCGCGCGGGCCCCGGCCCGTGCCGCGTCCACGCACCGGATCTGCGCGGCCGCCGCGAGGAGCCCCCAGACCAGCGCCGTCGCCAGGAGCACCAGCGCCGGGAGGACGAGGGCCGCCTCGGCCGTCACGTAGCCCCGGTCAGAACGGCGCATCGAGCGCCCTGCCGATCGTGGCCTGGAGGGCCGAGGAAACCGCCTCGCTGGTCACGACCTTGTAGAGCACCGCCGCGAAGGCACAGGCCGCGATGGTGCCCATGGCGTACTCGCTGGTCGACATCCCGGCGTCCGACCGCCGCCGCAGCACCACCAGCCGCGCGCGCAACCACTCCCGGGCCCGGATTCCCCGTCCCGCCCCGCTCCGCGCCGGCACCCGCTGCCCGGCCTGTACGCCCGTGTTCTCCGTGCCGCGCCCCATGACCCGCTCCATGTCCCGCTCGCTGACTCGATCCATCCGAACTCACCCGTCTCCGTCGTTCTCCGTCGTGCTGCCGCGCAGCCGTGCCGTCGTCGCTTCGTTTCGTCGTGCCGCCGTGTCCTGCTGTGGCGTCGTGCCGTGCCGTGGGTCGTGTGGCTCCGCTCAACCCCCGGACAGCAGCCCGGAGGCCAGCCCGATCACCACCGGGGCCACCCCGACCGCGAGGAAGGCGGGCAGGAAGCACAGCCCGACCGGGGCGGTGATCAGTACGGTGGCCCGCTGGGCCCTCGCGGCCGCCTCCCGGGACCGGTCCGCGCGCAGTGCCGTCGCCAGCCGTGAGACCGGCTCGGCCGCCGGGGCCCCGGTACGGGCCGCCCGCTCCAGGCAGTCGGCCAGCGGCCGGGCACCCGGTATCCCGGCGAGGGGACCCCACGCGGCTCCGGGATCGCCGCCGAGCCGCAGCTCTGCCCCGGCCCGCGCGAGGCGGGCGCCGACCGGTCCGCCGAGGGAGTCCCCGACGACCTCGGCCGCCTCCCGTGGCCCCGCTCCGGCCGCGAGGCAGGCGGCGAGCAGATCGGCGGCGAGGGGGAGCTGACGCTCCGCCACGGCGCGCTCCCGCCGATCCGCGGCCCCCTCGGCGCCTCCCGACCGGGCGCGGGCCCGGTGGAGCGCCCAACCGGCCGCGCAGCCCGCCAGGAGCCCTTTCCAGCCCCCCAGCAACACCCAGCCCGCCGCCACCGCGGCGAGCGGCCGCCACCCGCGCGCCCACGGCACACCGCGGGCCCACCGGCGGGACGACGACTCCGCCCCGCCCAGGGCGACCAGGCCCGTCAGGGCGGTGATGCGGCGGCGCAGCGCCCGCTCCCGCCGCCAGGCGGCCGCTCCCCAGGCCAGGGACGCCCCGGCGCATCCGAGCGCGCCGAGGATCCACAGCCTGTGGACCACCGCCCCGCTCGCCGCCCCGTCCACCGAGGCGACCGCCAGCGCCGCCGGCGCCCCGCTCACGTCCGCGCCCCGGTCCGTACGATGCGCCGGACCCACAGCAGCCCGAGCGCCTCCAGGACGGCGCCGGCCAGCAGGCAACCCAGCCCCGGCGCGGTGTGGAACAGGACCCGCAAGGGGTCCGCGCCCAGGGCCGTGCCGATCAGCAGGGCCAGGACGGGCAGCAGGGCCAGCACCACGGCCGTGGAGCGGACGCCGGCCAGCTGGGCCCGCAGGGACTCGGCCTGGTCCCGTTCGGCCCGCAGCGCGGCTTCCAGGCGTTCCAGTCCGGCCGCGAGTCCGGCGCCGCCGTCCACCGACACCTGCCAGCAGGCGGCCAGTCCGGCCAGCCCCTCGGCTCCCGGCTCGCGCGCGGCCTGGCGGAGCGCCCGGGGGACGTCACCGCCGAACGCGGCCGCCGCCAGCACGGCGGCCTCCGCGCCGCCGGGGCCCGGCACCGGACCCCGTAGCGCGGCGGACAACGCCTGTCCGGGCTGGAGTCCGGCGCGCGACTCTCCCGCCACGAAGGCGCACAGGGCGATCACCTCGGCGGCCCGCTCCCGGCGGGCCCGCGCCGCCGCCGCGGCCCGCGACCGGCGCCGGACCAGCGGCACCGCCGCCACCCCGAGCAGCAGGGGTACGGGCGAGGCGGCGGCCACGGCCACCAGCAGCCCGAGCGCCGGCGCCGCCCACTCGCGGCGGCCCCGCAGCGCACCGGCGGCGCGCGCCACCCGCGCCCGCACCCCGGCCGCCGGGCCCGGGACCGCGGAGCCTCCGGCGAAGAGCGGACCGGCCCGCCGGGCCACGGCGGTCCCGCCCCCGCCCGGCCCCACCGCGAGGGCGCACAGGGCCAGCACGGCGGGCAGCAGGGCTCCCGCGCCGGTCACCGCATGCCTCCGAGCATCGGTCCGAGTCGCGCCCAGCCGCGCTCCCGGACGAACCCCCGGGCGCCCCAGCGGAGCGCGGGCACCGTCACCACCCAGCCCTGGGGGTCCCGCTCCAGGACGTGCACCTCGGCGAGGCGGCGACGACCGCCGCGGTCCCGGACCAGGTGCACCACCACGGAGAGGGCCGCCGCCAACTGGCTGTGCAGCGCGGCCCGGTCGAGCCCGGCGGCGGTGCCCAACGCCTCCAGCCGGGCGGGCACGTGCCCGGCGGTGTTGGCGTGGACCGTGCAACTGCCGCCTTCGTGTCCGGTGTTCAGGGCGGCGAGCAGGTCGGCCACCTCCGGGCCGCGGACCTCGCCGACGACCAGCCGGTCGGGCCGCATCCGCAGGGCCTGCCGCACCAGGTCCGTGAGGGTGACCAGACCCGCCCCCTCCTGGTTCGCCGGACGGGTCTCCAGGCGGACCACGTGGGGGTGGTCGGGGCGCAGTTCGGCGGAGTCCTCGGCGAGGACGATCCGCTCGCCGGGCCCGACGAGTCCGAGCAGGGAGCTGAGGAGGGTGGTCTTGCCGGTGCCGGTGCCGCCGCTGATGAGGAAGGAGAGGCGGGCCGCCATCAGGGCCCGCAGGATCCGGGGCCCGCCCGGCGGGAGGGTGCCCGCCTCGGCGAGCTCTTCGAGGGTGAAGGCCCGGGGCCGCACCACCCGCAGGGACAGGCAGGCCGAGCCGACGGCCACCGGGGGGAGCACCGCGTGCAGTCGGGTGCCGTCGGGCAGTCGGGCGTCCACCCAGGGGCGGGCGTCGTCCAGCCGGCGGCCGGCGACCGAGGCGAGCCGTTGGGCCAGTCGCCGGACGGCCTCGGCGTCGGCGAAGCGGACTCCGGCCGGTTCCAGTCCGGAGCCGCGGTCGACCCAGACCCGGTCCGGGGCGGCGACGAGCACGTCCGTCACGGCCGGGTCGGCGAGCAGGGGCTCCAGGGGGCCCGCTCCCACCAGCTCGCTGCGCAGTTCCCGGGCGGCGCCCAGGACTTCGGCGTCCCCGAGGACCCGTCCCTGGGCCCGCAGCACCGCCGCGACCCGGGCCGGGGTGGGCTCCGCCCCGCTCTCGGCCAGTTTCCGGCGGACGGCGTCGAGGAGTCCGGCGCTCATGCGGCACCCGCCCCGGGCAGGGCCCGCGCCCAGAACTCGGCGCAGAACCGGGCGAGGGGCCCGCGCGGTCGGGTGCCGGGTGGCTCGCCGGATTCGGCGGCCTCGGTCAGGCCCGGCTCGGAGGGCAGTTCACCGGCGAGGGCCAGTCCCAGCAGGCCGGCGACGGCCTCGGAGTCGAGGCCCGGCGGGAAGGGGCCCCGGACGACGGCCCGCAGGTCCCGGGCGAGGGGGCCGGCCGCTCCCGCGACCCGGCCCGCCGCGGCCACCGGCCGCAGGCCGGCGGGGACCACCAGCAGGGCGAGGTCGAGTTGGGCCAGAACCTCGCCGACGCCCTCGTCGATCCGGCGCGGCAGGTCCACCACGACCACTCCGCCGCGGCGCCGGGCCGCGGCGAGCACCGAGCGCACGGCGGCGGGGGGCACCACCACCCGGTCCCCGCGGTCCCAGCTGAGCACCCGCAGCGCGTGGAGTTCGGGGAGGGATTCCTCCAGTGCGCCACCCGCGACCCGGCCCCGGGAGGCCGCGAAGTCGGGCCAGCGCAGCCCCTCGACGGCCTCGGCCCCCAGCAGGACGTCCAGGCCGCCGCCGAGCGGGTCGGCGTCGACGAGCATGGTGCGCTCCCCGGACCGGGCGGCCGTGACGGCCAGGGCGCAGGCGAGGGTGGAGGCCCCGGCGCCGCCGCTGCCGCCGATCACCCCGACGGTGAGGGCCTGGTGGGCGGAGCCTTCGGCCACGTCGGCGATGCGGTCCACGAGCCAGGGCTCGTCCTCGGGCAGCCGCAGCACCTGCTCGGCCCCGATCCCGACCGCGCGCCGCCAGACCCGTGGGTCCTCCCGGTCCCTGCCGACCAGCAGGACCCCGCCCCGCCGGGGCGCTCCCGCGAGCCGGTCCGCGGCGTCCTCACCGACGAGGACCAGCGGGGCCGCCTCCCACGGCGGTCCGGGCAGTCCGGGGCCGTCGGGTGGGGGTGCGCCGCCGGGCGTGCCGGGCCGGCCGGGCGTCCGCTCCGGCGGCGCGTGCGCCACCCTCGGCTCGGCCCCGGCGGCCGCGCAGAGCCTGAGCAGGTCGTCCAGGAGCGCCGGGTCCTCGGTGAGGATCAGCGGCCGACCGGCCCCCACCTCGGGCGGGTGCCGCCGCCCCCGTCGTCCGACCGGCTCCCGCGACTTCGATCCCGTCACGATCTCCACCCCTTCTCGCTGCAAATCCCACGGCCACGGACTTCGCGGCCGGAATCACAGTGCAGGGATCAGGAAATGGAAGTGGATCTTGCTGGATAACTGTGGACAGTGGAGGTCCTGTGAATAACTCCGTCACCCTTTCCGAAAACTTCCCCAGAGCACCGGAACCGTCACTCAGCGTGACGCGTTGGGTGGATCAGGAGGGCGCCGGGCCGATCGGCGGAGCGGAGGGGTGCGGGACGTGCGGAAGCCGGCCACCATCGAAGGAGGGGCCGAAAATGCATCCGGACATGCGACGACCCCCGCCGGGGGGGAGAGCGGGGGTCGTCCCCACAGTCCGACTCGGGGGGGGAGGAGCCAGACCGGGTTAGCACGGTCGCGAACGATCCGTGACTTCCATGGTGTACCCGAGAGCCCTCTCAGGCAAACCCACACGCCACACCTTAGGCCGAATGGTGGGCGCATATGCTCGGGGCGTGGAAAACCACTCCTTGCCCCGCACAGCCGCCTTCTTCGACCTGGACAAGACGGTCATTGCGAAGTCGAGCACGCTGACCTTCAGCAAGTCCTTCTACCAGGGCGGCCTGATCAACCGCCGCGCCGTACTGCGCACCGCGTACACGCAGTTCATCTTCCTGGCCGGCGGCGCCGACCACGATCAGATGGAACGGATGCGCGAGTACCTCTCCGCCCTGTGCAAGGGCTGGAACGTGCAGCAGGTCCGCGAGATCGTCGCCGAGGCGCTCCACGACCTCATCGACCCGATCATCTACGACGAGGCCGCCTCCCTCATCGAGGCCCACCACACCGCCGGCCGGGACGTGGTGATCGTCTCGACCTCGGGGGCCGAAGTCGTCGAGCCCATCGGGGAGATGCTCGGCGCCGACCGCGTCGTCGCCACCCGCATGGTGGTCGGCGAGGACGGTTGCTTCACCGGTGAGATCGAGTACTACGCCTACGGCCCCACCAAGGCCGAAGCGGTCCGGCAGCTCGCCGAGTCCGAGGGCTACGACCTCGCCCGGTGCTACGCCTACAGCGACTCGATCACCGACGTGCCGATGCTGGAGGCCGTGGGCCACCCGCACGCGGTCAACCCGGACCGGGCCCTGCGCAAGGAGGCGCAGGCCCGCGAGTGGCCGGTCCTGGTCTTCGACCGGCCCGTCCGGCTCAAGCAGCGGCTGCCCGGACTGTCGATGCCCCCGCGTCCGGCCCTGATGGCCGTGGCCGCGGTGGGCGCGGCGGCGGCCACCGCCGGCCTGGTCTGGTACGCCAGCCGGCGCCGGTCCCTCGCGGGCCGCGCGGCCTGATCCGACCGCGCACGCGACGGCCGCACCGGAGCGCACCGGGTCGGCGGGGCACGACCCCGCCGACCCCGCCAACCCGGCCGCCGGGGACCTCGGCGCACTCCCCCCACGGACCCGTCGGGCCGGATTCCCGGCCGGGAAGGGGAGTTCCGCGACCCCGGGGCCACCGGCTGACCTGCGCGAACGCGCGGTGCCCGATTCCTCCGCAGCTGCCCCGGAAAGTAAAGATCTATGGCCAGGGGTACCGCTTCCTCCCGAACGGAGGTACAAAGGATGCACGGCCCGCGAGACCGAAGAACATCCGAGAGGATCATCTTTAGAACGCAGCAAGGCCCCACGGACCGCACGCAGGACCGCCGAGCACCCACGCGACGTCGACCCGTCGATTACGGGCCAGCCGCACCAGGTGACGGGCAGAGCTCCCGGCCTGATGGGCAACCATCGAGGACGCTTGGTAACTGGGCGGAAATGCCAGCGGCGACACCATGAGCAGGACGGTGTCGCCGCAACCCTTTGCCCGGGGCGGCACTTCACCCCCGGCGCGCGCCTCAGGCCGCGCCGCGCTGGAGCGCCTCGCACACCGCCGTCGACTCGCGGACGCCGAGCTCGACCGCCCGCCCGCAGTGCGCGATCCACGCCGCCATCCCCTCCGGAGTACCGGAGACGTAGCCGTCGAGGGCCGCCAGGTAGGCGGCGCGCCCCAGTTCGGCGTGACCGACCTCCGCCGGGCAGACCGCCTTCGGGTCCAGGCCGCTGCCGATCAGCACGATCCGCTCGGCGGTCCGCGCCACCAGCCCGTTGTCCGATCCGAAGGGCCGCAGCGCCAGCAGCTCGCCGTGCACCACGGCGGCGGTCACCAGCGCCGGGGCCGAACTCCCCGCCAGCAGCAGTCCCGCCAGGCCGTCCAACCGGCCCGCCACCTCGGTGGCGTCCGGCAGCGGCAGCTCCACCAGCGGCTCCGTGACCGGCTCGCCCCCGAGTCGCGGGCGGCCCACGGTGTCGTCCGGGGCGGCCCCGCCCGCGGCCACCAGGTGCAGCCGGGCCAGGACCCGCAGCGGGGACTGCCGCCAGATGCTCAACAGCTGCCCCGCCTCGGCGGTGAGCCGCAGGGCCGCACCGACGGGTCGGGCCTCGGGGTCGGCGCCGAAGTCCGTACGCCGGCGCACCTCCTCCAGGGCCCAGTCGGCACCCGCGAGGGCCGCGCTGCCGCGGGCTCCGCGCAGGGCGGCCTCGGAGGCGATCTCCAGGCTGCGGCGGCGCATGACCCGATGCCCGTAGACCCGGTCGACGGCCTTGCGCATGGACTCCACGGCCTCGGGAACCCCGGGCAGGGTGGCGAGGGCGGCCAGGGGATCGGCAGTCGTACTCATAGGTAGGGAGCCTACGCACCCGAGGCCGCGGCCCCACGTTGGAGTGGTCTTCTTCACTCACCTCGACCACGCGGCGCGAGCATGCCACTACTCTTGGTGAACATGAAGATCGCTTTCGTGGGGAAGGGCGGCAGCGGCAAGACCACCCTGTCCTCCCTGTTCATCCGCCACCTCGTCGCACACCGGGCCCCAGTCGTCGCGGTGGACGCCGACATCAACCAGCACCTCGGCGCCGCCCTCGGCCTGGCCGAGGAGACCTCCGCGGCACTGCCCGCGCTCGGCGCGCACCTGCCCCTGATCAAGGAGTACCTGCGGGGCTCGAACCCGCGCATCGCCTCCGCCGAGACGATGATCAAGACCACTCCGCCCGGCGCGGGCTCCCGGCTGCTGCGGGTGCGCGAGGAGAACCCGGTCTACGCCGCGTGCGGGCGCTCCGTGGCCCTCGACGGGGGCTCCGCCCTCCTCATGGCCACCGGCCCGTTCACCGAGTCCGACCTGGGCGTGGCCTGCTACCACTCCAAGGTCGGCGCGGTGGAGCTGTGCCTGAACCACCTGGTGGATGGCGCCGGCGAGTACGTGGTGGTGGACATGACGGCGGGCTCGGACTCCTTCGCCTCGGGCATGTTCACCCGCTTCGACGTGACCTTCCTGGTCGCCGAGCCCACCCGCAAGGGCGTGTCCGTCTACCGCCAGTACAAGGAGTACGCGCGGGACTTCGGGGTGGCCCTGAAGGTCGTCGGGAACAAGGTGCAGGGCGAGGACGACCTGGAGTTCCTGCGCGCCGAGATCGGCGAGGACCTGCTGGTGACGGTGGGCCAGTCGGACTGGGTGCGGGCCATGGAGAAGGGGCGGCCGGCGCCCTTCTCGGAGCTGGAGCCGGGCACCGGGCGGGCCCTGGAGCTGTTGCGCGAGACCGTGGACGGCGCGTACGCCCGCCGGGACTGGCGGCGCTACACCGAGCAGATGGTGCACTTCCACCGGCGCAACGCCGAGAGCTGGGGCAACGCGAAGACCGGGACCGACCTGGCGGACCAGATCGACCCCGGCTTCGTACTGTGCGAGGAACCGGCGGAGCCGGGTCCGCTCAGTCCTCCTCGGTCCGCTGCGCGGCCTTCTCCGCAGCCTGCTTGACGGCGGCCGGCGCCGCGGGGGCGGCCGGGGCGGTCAGGAACTTCGTCCAGCCCTCCTTCGGCGCCTCGCCGACCCCCAGGGTGCGCATCCGCTCCAGGGCGGCCGGGTCCTGCGCGTCCAACCAGTCGGCGAGCTCGCGGAAGGGCACGCAGCGGACCTCGGGCTTGGTGCAGACGTTCTGGATGGTCTCCTCGACGGCGCGCATGTAGGTGCCGCCGTTCCAGGACTCGAAGTGGTTGCCGATGATCAGCGGCGCGCGGTTGCCCTGGTAGGCGCGGTCGAACGCCTGGAGCAGGCCGTCACGCATCTGGTCGCCCCAGTAGCGGTGCTGGGAGGGGTCGCCCTGGGTGGTGGTCCCGGACTGGTTCACGAGGTAGTTGTAATCCATGCTCAGCGTCTCGAAGGCGCGGCCGGGCATGGGGACGAGCTGGAGCGGCAGGTCCCAGAGGCCGTCGGTCCGCTTCGGCCAGACCTGCTTGCTGATGCCGCTGGAGTCGTAGCGGAAGCCGAGCTGCTTCGCGGCGGCCATGAAGTTCTTCTGGCCTTCGAGGCAGGGAGTGCGGGCCCCGATCAGCTCCTTGTCGTAGTCGAAGGGCAGGGCCTTCTCCGCGGTGAGGCCGGAGTTGGTCTTCCAGTTCTTGACGAACGACTTGGCCTGGGCGATCTCGCTCTTCCACTCCTCCACCGACCAGGTCCCGACCCCGCCCTCGGGTCCGCAGAAGTGGCCGTTGAAGTGGGTGCCGATCTCGTTGCCCTCCAGCCAGGCCCCGCGCAGGTGCTCGGCGGTCTCCTTGATCCCCTTCAGGTCGCCGAAGCCGATGTCGGACCGGCCCGCGGAGTGCTGCGGAGCCGTGTAGAGGTGACGTTTCTCCTCGGGCAGCATGTAGATCCCGCTGAGGAAGTACGTCATCCGCGCGTTGTACTTGCGGCCGACGTCGCGGAAGTGGGAGAAGAGCTGCTGGCTGTCCTCGCCGGCACCGTCCCAGGAGAACACCACGAACTGCGGGGGCTTCTCGCCCGGCGCCAGCTTCTCCACCGTGCCCAGCTTGGGCTGGGAGCCGGTGTACGAGGTGGAGCCGTCGCCGATCAGCTTCAGCACGCTGCCGGGCGCGGGGGCGGCCGGAGCGGCCGGGGCACCCTTGCGGGGCGCGTTCGGGGCGGCGCTCCCGGCGGGCTCCTCGGGATCCGCGCAACCGGCCGCGGCCATGACGAGTGCCGTGGCCACCAGGCCCCCGGCGATCTTCTTCGAGGCGGCCATTCCGCCCTCCCTCTTCCGTGCAGGTGGTCCGCGTGCGGCGGCTCGCTGCAAGGTCGCACGGGGCGGCGCCCCGAAAGGTATGACAAGCCGTAAAAACTGCTTATTCATCCTGTGGGGTCAATCGATGGACCATTTGCCCGAGTTGTCAGGTCGACTTCTTTACTCCGCATTACGATCCCATTACCCAGCGTTGAGAATCCCGCCGCTTCACCCCCTGCCCCGGAGGAGACGGGAACCATGCCCGCACGCACCCACGCAGCACCTTTCTCCGCGGACCTGTCCGCGTCCGTAGCCGTCTTCCTGATCGCCCTTCCGCTCTCCCTCGGCATCGCCCTCGCCACCGGCGCCCCGCTCCAGGCCGGCCTGGTCGCCGCGGCCGTCGGCGGGATCGTCGCGGGCCGGCTCGGCGGCGCCCCGCTCCAGGTGAGCGGTCCGGCGGCCGGACTGACCGTGGTCACCGCCGAACTGATCCAGCGTTACGGCTGGCGCACCACTTGCGCCATCACCGTCCTCGCGGGCTTCGCCCAGCTCGGCCTGGCCCTGCTGCGCACCGCCCGGTCGGCGCTCATGGTCAGCCCCGCCATCGTCCACGGCATGCTCGCCGGCATCGGCGTCACGATCGCCCTCGCCCAGCTGCACATCGTGCTCGGTGGCAGCCCCCAGAGCTCCGCCATCGACAACGCCCTCGGCCTGCCCGGCCAGTTGGCCGACCCGCACCCCGCCGCCCTCGCGGTCAGCGCCCTCACCCTCGCCGTCTTCCTCGGCTGGCCCCGCCTCCCCGGCCGGGCCGGTCAGCGGCTGCGCAAGGTGCCCGCCGCGCTCGCCGCCGTCGGCACCGCCACCGCGGCGGCCACCCTCGCCGGGCTCACCCTCCCCCGGGTGGACCTGCCCTCCTGGCGCAGCCACGCCCTGCCGGAGATGCCCGAGGGGCCCGTCCTGGGCCTGATCGCGGCGGTCCTGACGATCACTCTGGTCGGCAGCGTGGAATCCCTGCTCAGCGCGGTGGCCACCGACAAGCTGATCGCCTCGGAGCGGGCCACGGGCGACCGCCCGCCGCGCGCCGACCTCGACCGCGAACTGCGCGGCCAGGGCGCGGCGAACATCGTCTCCGGCGCCCTGGGCGGACTGCCCATCACCGGCGTGGCCGTGCGCAGCGTGGCGAACGTCAAGTCCGGTGCGGTCAGCCGTCGGTCGACGATGCTGCACGGGCTGTGGCTGGTCCTGGCCGCCGGGCTGCTGGTGCCGGTGCTGGACCTGATCCCGCTGGCCGCGCTCGCCGCCCTCGTGATGGCCGTCGGCGTGCAGATGGTCAACATCACGCACATGCGCAACGTCACCCGGCACCGGGAGTTCGTGGTCTACCTGACCACCACGGCCGGGGTGGTGCTGTTCGGCGTCCTGGAGGGCGTGGGCCTGGGCATCGCCGTGGCCGTGGGGCTCGCCCTGCACCGGCTGGCCCGCACCCGCGTCACCCACGAGGTCCGCGGGGAGGTCCACCACCTGCGGATCCGCGGGCAGCTCACCTTCCTCGCGGTGCCGCGGCTCAGCCGGGAGCTGGGCCGGATCCCCACGGACGCCGCGGTGGTGATGGAGCTGGACGGCTCCTTCATGGACCACGCCGCCTACGAGGCGCTCAAGGACTGGCAGGACTCCCAGGTCGCGCACGGCGGTCGGGTCGAGGTCACCGGCCGGCCCGGCGCGAAGCCCGGCAGCGGGCGGGCCCGCGGGGCGCACCCGTGCTGCCGCCCCTGGACCCCCTGGCAGAACCACTGCGACCACCGGTCCGCCCCGGCCGAACCGGTCCGCGGCGGCGGTCGACTGGCCAGCGGGATCGGGGTGTTCCAGCGGGAGACCGCCCCGCACGTGCGCGGGGAGCTGGAGCGGCTGGCCCGCGAGGGGCAGCGCCCCACGCAGCTCTTCCTCACCTGCGCGGACTCCCGGCTGGTGACGAGCATGATCACGGCGAGCGGGCCGGGGGACCTCTTCACGGTGCGCAACGTGGGCAACCTCGTTCCGCTGCCGGGCGAGGAGGTCACGGACGAGTCGGTGGCCGCGGCCATCGAGTACGCCGTGGACGTGCTCCGGGTGGACTCCATCACGGTCTGCGGGCACTCCGGCTGCGGGGCCATGCAGGCCCTGCTCGACTCGGCCCCGGGGGCCCCGGCCACCCCGCTGCGCCGCTGGCTGCGGCACGGCCTGCCGAGCCTGGAGCGGATGTCCAGCCGCCACCAGCCGTGGGCCCGGATCTCGGGCCGGCTGCCGGCGGACGCGGTGGAGCAGCTCTGCCTGACCAACGTGGTGCAGCAGCTGGAGCACCTGCGCGCGCACGAGTCGGTGGCCCGGCGGCTCGCCGAGGGCACGCTGGAGCTGCACGGGATGTACTTCCACGTGGGCGAGGCCCAGGCGTACCTGCTCACCGAAGGTGACGGATTCTTCGACGACCACGTCTTCGACCGGGTGCACCCGGACGCGGTCCCGGCCGCGCCCGCGGCGGTCGGGGCGCCCGGCGCCATGGGTTCCGACCAGGACGGACCGTTCGGAACGCGCCGATCCGCCCTGGAGGAGACCCGCGCCTGAACCGACGGCACACCGCGTCCGTGAGACGGTATGGCCCCTTCCCGCACCCTGCAGCGGGAAGGGGCCTTCCGCATGAGCGGCCCCGGTGGCCCGCTATAGGTCTAAACCAATTTCCGGTTACCCCTTGTCACCTGGGCATCTGACTGATGAGCTATGCCCGGGACACAACGGACACCCTGGGAAAGGGAGATGTCGTGAGCAACGAAAGCCTGGCCAACCTGCTCAAAGAGGAGCGGCGGTTCGCACCGCCCGCCGATCTGGCCGCCGCCGCCAACGTCACGGCGGACGCCTACGCACAGGCCGAGGCAGACCGGCTGGGCTTCTGGGCCACGCAGGCCCGTCGCCTGACCTGGGCCACCGAGCCGACCGAGACGCTCGACTGGACCAACCCGCCCTTCGCGAAGTGGTTCGCCGACGGCAAGCTCAACGTGGCGTACAACTGCGTGGACCGGCACGTGGAGGCCGGCAACGGCGACCGCGTGGCCCTCCACTTCGAGGGCGAGCCGGGCGACAGCCGCTCGATCACCTACGCCGAGCTCAAGGACGAGGTCTCGCGGGCCGCGAACGCCCTCACCGAGCTGGGCGTACGGGCCGGCGACCGAGTCGCGGTCTACCTGCCGATGATCCCCGAGGCGGTCGTCGCGATGCTCGCGTGCGCCCGCGTGGGCGCCGCGCACTCCGTGGTCTTCGGCGGCTTCTCCGCCGACGCCGTCGCCTCCCGCATCCAGGACGCCGACGCCAAGCTCGTCATCACCGCCGACGGCGGCTACCGCCGGGGCAAGCCCTCCGCGCTGAAGCCCGCCATCGACGAGGCCGTGGCCCGCTGCCCGCAGGTCGAGAACGTCCTCGTGGTGCGCCGCACCGGCCAGGAGACCGCCTTCACCGAAGGCCGCGACGTCTGGTGGCACGACCTGGTCGGCCGCCAGTCCGCCGAGCACGAGCCGCAGCCCTTCGATGCCGAGCACCCGCTCTTCATCCTGTACACCTCGGGCACCACCGGGAAGCCCAAGGGCATCCTGCACACCTCCGGCGGCTACCTCACCCAGGCCGCGTACACCCACCACGCGGTCTTCGACCTCAAGCCGGAGACCGACGTCTACTGGTGCACCGCCGACATCGGCTGGGTCACCGGGCACTCCTACATCGTCTACGGCCCGCTCGCCAACGGCGCCACCCAGGTCATGTACGAGGGCACCCCGGACACCCCGCACCAGGGCCGCTTCTGGGAGATCGTCCAGAAGTACGGGGTCACCATCCTGTACACGGCGCCGACGGCGATCCGCACCTTCATGAAGTGGGGAGACGACATCCCCGCGAAGTTCGACCTGTCGAGCCTGCGCGTGCTCGGCTCGGTCGGCGAGCCCATCAACCCCGAGGCGTGGGTCTGGTACCGCGAGCACATCGGCGGCGGCCGCTGCCCGATCGTGGACACCTGGTGGCAGACCGAGACCGGCGCCATGATGATCGCCCCGCTGCCCGGGGTCACCGAGACCAAGCCCGGCTCCGCCCAGCGCGCCCTGCCCGGCATCGGCGCCACCGTCGTCGACGACGAGGCCCGCGAGGTCGCGAACGGCGGGGGCGGCTACCTGGTCCTCACCGAGCCGTGGCCCTCCATGCTGCGCACCATCTGGGGCGACGACCAGCGCTTCATCGACACCTACTGGTCCCGCTTCGAGGGCAAGTACTTCGCCGGCGACGGGGCCAAGAAAGACGAGGACGGGGACATCTGGCTGCTCGGCCGGGTGGACGACGTCATGCTGGTCTCGGGCCACAACATCTCCACCACCGAGGTCGAGTCGGCCCTGGTCTCGCACCCCTCGGTGGCCGAGGCCGCCGTGGTCGGCGCCGCCGACGAGACCACCGGACAGGCCATCGTCGCCTTCGTCATCCTCCGCGGCACCGCCAGCGAGGACGAGGGGCTCGTCGCCGAGCTGCGCAACCACGTCGGCGCCACCCTGGGCCCGATCGCCAAGCCCAAGCGGATCCTGCCGGTCCAGGAGCTCCCGAAGACCCGCTCCGGCAAGATCATGCGCCGTCTCCTGCGCGACGTGGCCGAGAACCGCGAGCTGGGCGACGTCACCACCCTCACCGACTCCTCGGTGATGGACCTCATCCAGACCAAGCTGCCCGCGGCGGGCAGCGAGGACTGAGCGGCCCCCGCGGACGCCCGGCCCGGCACCCGGTCTCCCCGGGGGCCGGGCCGGGCCCGTTCCCGCGCCCCGCGGGCCCGCACCCGGGCGGGTCCGCACCGCGCGCCGGATCCCCGGGCCGCGCCTAGAGTGCAGAGCACCGGATCCGTCCGCGCGCGCTTCTGTAAAGTAGTGAAAGCGTAAAAAAGTCATTCAGGGTGCGCCGGGAAGTCTGGTCGGCAACAGCTTTGCTGTGCCATGCCGTCCAACCGACCCCGGAGGTGCCCGCCCGTGGCCGCGCCCGAGACCGACCGCAAGACCACCCTGCTCGGCAGGCTGTCCCTGCCCGAGCGGCGCTTCGTGGCCGACGCCCTGCGCACCGAGACCGTCGGCGGGGTCCTGCTCCTCGTGGCCGCCGTGGCCGCCCTGCTCTGGGCGAACATCCCCGCGATCAGCGAGGGCTACCGCACCGTACGGGACTTCCACTTCGGGCCCGCCTCCCTCGGCCTGGACCTGTCCGTCCAGCACTGGGCCGCGGACGGCCTCCTCGCGGTCTTCTTCTTCGTCGCGGGCATCGAACTCAAGCGGGAACTCGTCGCGGGCGACCTCCGCGACCCCAAGGCCGCCGCCCTCCCCGTGGTCGCCGCCCTCTGCGGCATGGCCGCCCCCGCCCTGGTCTACGCGCTGGTCAACCTGCTCGGCGACGGCTCCCTGGACGGCTGGGCCGTCCCCACGGCCACCGACATCGCCTTCGCCCTGGCCGTGCTCGCCGTCATCGGCACCTCGCTGCCCTCCGCCCTCCGGGCCTTCCTGCTGACCCTCGCGGTGGTGGACGACCTCTTCGCCATCCTGATCATCGCCGTCTTCTTCACCAGCGAGATCGACTTCCTGGCCCTGGGCGGCGCCGTCGTCGGCCTGGTCCTCTTCTGGTTCCTGCTCCGCAAGGGCGTACGCGGCTGGTACGTGTACGTGCCGCTGGCCCTCGCGATCTGGGGCCTCATGTACAACAGCGGCGTGCACGCCACCATCGCGGGCGTGGCCATGGGCCTGATGCTGCGCTGCACCCGCCGGGACGGCGAGGAGCACTCCCCCGGCGAGCACATCGAGCACCTCGTCCGGCCCGTGTCCGCGGGCCTGGCGGTGCCGCTGTTCGCCCTGTTCTCCGCCGGGGTCTCGCTCTCCGGCTCGGCCCTCGGCCAGGTCTTCACCCGCCCGGAGACTCTGGGCGTGGTCCTCGGCCTCGTCGTCGGCAAGGCGCTGGGCATCTTCGGCGGCACCTGGCTGGCCGCGCGCTTCACCCGGGCCGAACTCAACGAGGACCTGGCCTGGCCCGACGTGTTCGCCGTGGCCTCGCTGGCGGGCATCGGGTTCACCGTCTCCCTCCTCATCGGCGAACTGGCCTTCGCCGGGGACCCCGTCCTCACCGACGAGATCAAGGCGGCCGTGCTGATCGGCTCCTTCATCGCCGCCCTGGTGGCCTGTGTGCTGCTGAAACTGCGCAACCGCCGCTACAGGGCCCTCACGGAGGCTGAGGAGCGCGACGAGGACCTCGACGGCATTCCGGACATCTACGAGCAGGACAACCCGGAGTACCACCTGAGGATGGCCCGCATCCTGGAGGAGAAGGCCGCGGAGCACCGCCGTCGGGCCGAAGTCGCGGCCGGGTCGAGCGGCGAGGGCGACAGTCCGGCATGATCTGACAGCGGGTGGTGCCCGGCCCCGGACTCTCCGGGGCGCACCGCCCGACCGTCCACGGACAGCCGAACAGAGGGAGAGAGCGATGAGTGGAGTGGACCAAGGCGCGCAGGGGACCGAGCGGACCCTGGGCCAACTGGTCGCCTCGGCCACCGCCGAGATGTCCGCCCTGGTGCACGACGAGATCGCTCTGGCCAAGGCGGAACTGCGCCAGGACGTGAAGCGCGCCGGCATCGGCGGCGCGGCGATCTCCGTGGCGGGGGTGCTCGCCCTGTTCTCCCTGCCGGTCCTGAGCTTCGCCGCCGCGTACGGCATCCACAACCTGGGCCTCGGGCTGGCCTGGTCCTTCCTGATCGTGGGGGCGGCCTTCCTGCTCCTCGCCGGGCTGCTGGCGCTGCTCGCCGTGGCCAAGTTCAAGAAGGTCAAGCCGCCGGAGAAGTCCATCGCCTCGGTGAAGCGCACCGCGGCGGTCGTCGGCACCGTCAAGCCGCACCCGCGGCCGGTCAGTGACAAGGCGGTGGGTGTGGCACGCTCGTCCTCATGACAGCGCCCACGCCGGACTCCGGAATTCCGCCCACCGCCGCCACGGCGGTGCGGCTCGATCTGCCCGGCGACCGGCAGGTGGTGCACCGCGACGTCGCGGCCAACGGCGCCCGCTTCCACACCGCCGAGCTCGGCGAGGGCCCGCTGGTGCTGCTGCTGCACGGCTTCCCCCAGTTCTGGTGGACCTGGCGGCACCAGCTCACCGCGCTCGCGGACGCCGGGTTCCGCGCGGTGGCCATGGACCTGCGCGGGGTGGGCGGCAGCGACCGCACCCCCCGCGGCTACGACCCGGCCAACCTCGCCCTCGACATCACCGGGGTCGTCCGCTCCCTCGGCGAACCCGACGCCGCCCTGGTCGGGCACGACCTGGGCGGCTACCTGGCGTGGACGGCCGCGGCGATGCGGCCCAAGCTGGTGCGCCGCCTGGTGGTCTCCTCCATGCCGCACCCCCGCCGTTGGCGCTCGGCGATGCTGTCGGACTTCGCGCAGAGCCGCGCCGGCGGCCACATCTGGGGCTTCCAGCGCCCCTGGCTGCCCGAGCGGCAGCTCGTCGCGGACGACGGCGCCCTGGTGGCCCGGCTGATCCGCGAGTGGTCCGGGCCGCGCCCGCTGGACGAGGAGGCCCTGGAGGTCTACCGCCGCGCCATGTGCATCCCCTCCACGGCCCACTGCTCCGTCGAGCCCTACCGGTGGATGGTCCGCTCCCTGGCCCGCCCCGACGGGCTCCAGTTCAACCGGCGGATGAAGCGGCCGGTCCGGGTGCCCACCCTGCACCTCCACGGGTCACTGGATCCGGTGATGCGCACGCGCAGTGCCGCCGGGTCGGGCGAGTACGTGGAGGCCCCGTACCGCTGGCGGCTCTTCGACGGCCTCGGGCACTTCCCCCACGAGGAGGACCCGGTGGCCTTCTCCACCGAGCTCGTGAACTGGCTGAAGGACCCCGAACCGGACCGCTGAGGCACCGCCAGGACATCGCGCGCCGGGCGGGTCTGACGGACCGTACGGAACCGTCCCGCACCGGTCACACCATCCGACAATCCTTCAATTGCCCGGTGCATAGGCCAATTGGCCCTCTCCGGAGCGGTTACCGACCTTGGGCCCCGGGCACACGTCGGAGTATGGGCTGGACGCACGACCACGGTGACTCCGCACGCAACCGCCGCTCGGCAGCTACGCCGGGCGGCTACGAGAGGTCGGGCCGGTCGCCGCACGGCGACGACCACCGCCTCGACATCCCGCGCATCCTGCGCCGCCGCGCCCGCTGGGTCTCGGCCCGGCTCAGGCATCCGAGGAGCTGAGCGGACCGCGCCCGGGGTCCTCCCGGGACGGCCACGGCGGCGGACCACCACCATGCGGCGGAGGTCCGCCCTCGGCCGCTCCGGGCCGCGGGTGCCGCTCCCCCGGGGTCCGTCGTCCTAGAGGGCGCAGCCCTGGGTGTTGACGCGGCCCTCGGCGCTCCGGCCTTCGCGGATGTCGTCGCGGACCTCGTCCACGGTGAGGGCGTAGCCGGTGTTGGCGTCGTCCAGGGACTTGGCGAAGACCACTCCGGAGACCTTGCCCTCCGGGGTCAGCAGCGGTCCGCCGCTGTTGCCCTGGCGGACCGTCGCGTACAGGGAGTACACGTCCCTGCGGACGGTCCCGCGGTGGTAGATGTCGGGGCCGTTGGCGTTGATCCGGCCGCGGACGCGGGCCGAGCGCACGTCGTAGGCGCCGTTCTCCGGGAAGCCGGCCACGATGGCGTCGTCCCCGCTGCGGGCGTCCTCCTCGGTGAACTCCAGCGCCGGGGCTTCGAGCCGGGGCACGTCCAGGACGGCGATGTCGCGCTCCCAGTCGTAGAGCACGACCTCGGCGTCGTAGAGCCGGCCCTCACCGCCTATCTGCACGGTGGGCTCCTGCACCCCTCCGACCACGTGCGCGTTGGTCATCACGCGGCCGGGGGCGAAGACGAAGCCGGTGCCCTCCAGGACCTTGCTGCAGCTGGGGGCGGTGCCGACGACCTTGACGATGGAGCGCTTGGCGGCCTCGGCCACCGGGCTGCCGGCGAGGGCCGGGTCGGGGGCGCGGACCTCGGTGATGGGCTCGTTGGAGAACGGGCTGAAGACCTGCGGGAAGCCGTTCTGCGCGAGGACCGAGGAGAAGTCGGTGAACCAGGTGTCGGCCTGGTCCGGCAGCACCCGCGAGACCCCGAGCAGCACCTTGGAGTTGCGGACCTCCTTGCCGAGGGTGGGCAGGGAAGTGCCGGCCAGCGCGGAGCCGATCAGCCAGGCCACCAGGAGCATGGCGACGACGTTGACCAGGGCGCCCCCGGTGGCGTCCAGGGCGCGCGCGGGCGACCAGGTGATGTGGCGCCGGAGCTTGTTCCCCAGGTGGGTGGTGAACGCCTGCCCGATGGAGGCGCAGACGATGACCACGACCACCGCGACGACCACGGCCGTGGTCGACACCTGGGCCTTGTCGTCCCGCAGTTGGTCCCAGACCAGGGGGAGCAGGGACACGGCGACGAGGCCACCGCCCAGGAAGCCGATCACCGACAGGATGCCGACGACGAAGCCCTGGCGGTAGCCGACGATCGCGAACCACACGGCGGCGAGCAACAGCAGGATGTCCAGCACGTTCACGTGGGCCACCGTCTCATGCGCGCCAGTCGAGCGGGACCTGGCGGGTTCGGTCCCAGGGCCTTTCCCAGTGGGCGTAGTGCAGGATCCGGTCGATCACGCCGGCCGTGAACCCCCAGACCAGGGCCGATTCGACCAGGAATGCGGGCCCTTGGTACCCGCTGGGGTGGACCACGGTGACCCGGTGCTCGGGGTCCGTGAGATCCGCCACGGGCACCGTGAACACGCGGGCCGTCTCGGCCGGGTCGACCGCCCCGACCGGGCTGGGCTCACGCCACCAGCCGAGTACGGGGGTGACCACGAACTCGCTGACGGGGATGTAGAGGCGGGGCAGCACCCCGAAGAGCTGCACGCCGGTGGGGTCGAGCCCGGTCTCCTCCTCGGCCTCGCGGAGCGCCGCGCGCAACGGGCCGGAGCCGGTGGGGTCGCCGTCCTCCGGATCGAGGGCGCCGCCGGGGAAGGAGGGCTGTCCGGCGTGCGAACGGAGGGTCCCGGCACGTTCCATCAGGAGCAGTTCGGGCCCGCGGGGGCCCTCGCCGAAGAGCACGAGGACGGCGGACTGCCGGCCCGCCCCGTCCTCGGGCGGCAGGAAGCGGCTGAGCTGGCGGGGGCGGACGGTCCGCATGGCGTGCACCACCGGGTCCAGCCAGCCGGGCAGGCCCTCGGTGGAGAGCAGGACGGGGCCCTCCTCGGGCCGGTGGCCCCGCGGGGTCCCGTGTCCGGCCTCGTCCCGCGTCGCCCTTGCCATGCGCACCTCTGTCCGTTCGCCGTCTGTAGGCCCCCTGGCTGCAACGCGCCCGGGGCGCCGATTCGTTCCGCCGGGCCCGGCGCGCCGGGCCGGTTCCGCGAGGGGTGCCGCACCGCCCGCTCCCGGGGGCGGGAGCGGGCCACGGGGTCAGGCCGCCGGGCCGGGCTCCGGGGCGGCGGTCGTACGGACCAGGGGGGCCGCCGGCAGCCCCGGGTAGTCGGCGGGCGGGCTGAGCCGCTGGCCGGGCTGCCCGCCCTTCTCGTACTTCAGCAGCTTGGCCGCCTTCTCCGGATCGGTCTCGCCCTCCCCGTAGGCGGGGCAGAGCGGGGCGATCGGGCAGGCCCCGCAGGCGGGCTTGCGGGAGTGGCAGATCCGGCGGCCGTGGAAGACCACGCGGTGCGAGAGCATCGTCCACTCGCTCTTGGGGAAGATCGCGCAGATCTCCGCCTCGACCTTCTCCGGATCCTCCTGCTCGGTCCACTTCCAGCGGCGCACCAGGCGCCCGAAGTGGGTGTCCACGGTGATCCCCGGGACTCCGAAGACGTTGCCGAGGACGACGTTGGCCGTCTTCCGGCCCACTCCGGGCAGGGTGACCAGATCCTCGATCCGGCCCGGCACCTCCCCGTCGAACCGGTCCCGCAGCGCCGCGGACAGACCCATCAGCGACTTGGCCTTGGCCCGGAAGAAGCCGGTGGGCCGGATGATCTCCTCCAGCTCCTCCGGGACCGCCGCCGCCATGTCCTCCGGGGTGGGGTACGCGGCGAAGAGGGCGGGGGTGGTCTGGTTCACCCGCAGGTCGGTGGTCTGCGCGGACAGGACCGTGGCGACCAGCAGCTCGAACGGGTTGGTGAAGTCCAGCTCGGGGTGGGCGTAGGGGTAGACCTCGGCCAGTTCGCGGTTGATCCGGCGGGCCCGGCGCACCATCGCGAGGTGCGACTCGGGCTTGGCGGGCTTCGCGGACTTGGCGGGCTTCGCGGACCGGGTGGGCGCGGAGCCCTGCGCGGGCTTCTTGCTCGCGGGCCGCTTGCTCGCGGCCTTCTTCGCGCCGCTGGCCGTTCCGGTGGTCCCGGCCGCCCGCGCGCCCCCGGCCGCGGGACCTCCGGCCCCTGCCTTGGTCGAAGCTTTACCCGCCGCGCGCGGGGCGGCTCCGGCCCCCGGAGCCCCCTTCGCGGGGCGGCGTACGGACGGGGACGAGCCCTGTTCGCCCACGGCTGAATCCGTGGGGGCGGTCACTCTCGCGGGGCCTTTGGCCTGTGCTCTCACCGGCTTGTTGGACACCCGGCCAGCCTAAGGGCAGCCGCCGACGGACCACCCGGACCTCCGGTAACACCACCCCGATTGGCTCCGGACAGCCCGGTACGGGCCCGCATCCGGCATCCTTGTGACCGATCGCACTGTTTGACGCGTCCTGCAAAATGGGGAGCACGGTCCCCTGAGCAGGTCGATATAGGAGAGAGACTCGTGGACGACGTTCTGCGGCGCGCCCCGCTCTTCGCGGCGCTCGATGACGAGCAGGCCGCGGAGCTCCGCGCCTCCATGGGCGAGGTGACCCTCGCACGCGGTGACGCCCTGTTCCACGAGGGCGACCCCGGTGACCGGCTGTACGTGGTCACCGAGGGCAAGGTGAAGCTGCACCGCACCTCCCCCGACGGCCGGGAGAACATGCTGGCCGTCCTCGGCCCCGGCGAGCTGATCGGAGAGCTGTCGCTCTTCGACCCGGGCCCGCGCACCGCCACCGCCACCGCGCTGACCGAGGTCAAGCTGCTCGGCCTGGGCCACGGGGACCTCCAGCCCTGGCTGAACGCCCGCCCCGAGGTGGCCACCGCGCTGCTGCGCGCCGTCGCCCGCCGACTGCGCAAGACCAACGACCAGATGTCCGACCTGGTCTTCTCCGATGTCCCCGGGCGCGTGGCCCGGGCGCTCCTCGACCTGTCGCGCCGCTTCGGCGTGCAGTCGGAGGAGGGCATCCACGTGGTGCACGACCTCACCCAGGAAGAGCTGGCCCAGCTGGTCGGCGCCTCCCGCGAGACGGTCAACAAGGCCCTCGCCGACTTCGCGGGCCGCGGCTGGCTGCGCCTGGAGGCGCGCGCCGTGATCCTCCTCGACGTGGAGCGCCTCGCGAAGCGCTCGCGCTGACGCGCACCGCCACGGCGCCCGACGGGGCTCCGCACGGCTTCCGGAAGGGGCCCCGCCACCGCGGCGGGGCCCCTTCCCGCGTCTCCCGCCCCTGCCCGCGCCCGTCACGTGCCTCCCGCCTCCCCCGCGGGTTCCTCGTTCCGGGTGCCTTTCCGTCCCCGTACGGGCGCACCGCCGCGGCACGGCGGGCCGGGTCCGGGGCTCCCCGGTCGGGCGGCCGCACTGTGGCCCCATGAACGGATACCGACACGCGGCCGGGGCCGGGCCGGTGCGGGAGCAGGGCGGGTACGCCGAGCGGGCCGGGAGCCTGGGGCGGGTCCGGCCGGAGCACCGCCAGGCCGTGGCGACCGCCCGGACGCGGACCGCGGAGTCCTTCGGCGCCCGCCTGCACAGCGCGTACCTGCACGGACCGCTGCCCCTGGGCCTGCCGGGCCGGCTGGGACTGCTGCTGGTGCTGCACGCGGAGCCCGGACCGGCCGACCGGGCCACCGCCCAGGCCCTCGCGGACGTGCTGCGGCCCGAGGCCGAGGCCGTGACGGGTTCCCCGGACGGCGCCCCGGAGACCGGGCAGGGGCCCGCGCTCCTGCTGTACGGGAAGGAGGCCGTCCTCTCCGAGGCGGAGCGGGACGGCATCGGCCGCTTCCTGGCCTGCCGGTGCGTACCGCTGCTCGGGGCCGACCTGGCCGAGCACCTGCCCCGCTACCGGGCCGGGGACGAGCCGGCCCCCGGAGCCGGGACGACGCTCTGACGGCACCACGGGGGCTCCCGGCGGCCCGCGAGGGCCCCCGCGGTCACCCCACACGCCCCAGGCGTCACAGCGGCCTCACAGGATGCCCCGTACCGCCCTCAGGAGCCCCGCTCAGCGTTCCATGGCCTCCACGGCCTCCTTGGCCTCGCGGAGCCCCGCCCCGGTCAGCCGCCGGTACTCCTTGATCGCCTCGATCTTGCGGCCCTTGAGCAGCAGGGCGCGGACCTCGGCCATGCCCGGTTCCGTCCGCTCCTCGATGCCCAGGTGCGTCATCAGCAGGTCGAGCCGCCGCTCCAAGCGGGCGTTCTGCCGCTCCAGCCGGTGGATCCGGCCCGCCAACGCCCCGCTGACGGAACTGACGGCACCGACCACGGCGAGCACGACCACGAGCCCCACGAATATCCCCATGCCCGGAGCCTAGCCGGCCCCGGGCACGGCATTCAGACGATTTCCCCGCCGTCGGGGATCAGTCCGTGCTCCCGCAGGTACTCCAGCTGTGCCCGTACCGACCACTCCGCCGCCGGCCACAGGGAGCGGTCCACGTCGGCGTAGACGTGCGCCACCACTTCGGAGGGGGTGCGGAAGCCGTTCTCCACGGCGGTCTCCACCTGTGCCAGCCGGGCCGCGCGGTGCGCGAGGTAGTACTCCACGGCGCCCTGGGCGTCGTCCAGGACCGGGCCGTGTCCGGGCAGGACGGTCCGCACCCCGTCGTCCACGGTCAGCGAGCGGAGCCGGCGCAGGGACTCCAGGTACTCCCCCAGCCGTCCGTCGGGGTGCGCCACGACGGTGGTGCCGCGGCCGAGGACGGTGTCCCCGGTGAGCACCGCCCGGTCGGCGGGGAGGTGGAAGCAGAGGGAGTCGGCGGTGTGCCCGGGGGTGGGCACCACCCGCATCTCCAGCCCGCCCACGGTGATCACGTCCCCGGCGCCCAGTCCCTCGTCGCCGAGACGCAGGGCCGGGTCCAGGGCGCGGACGCGGGTGCCGGTGAGCTCCGCGAAGCGGGCGGCTCCCTCGGCGTGGTCGGGGTGGCCGTGGGTGAGGACGGTCAGCGCGATCCGCTTGCCGGCCTTCTCGGCGGTGGCGACGACCTCGCGCAGGTGGCCCTCGTGGAGCGGGCCCGGGTCCACGACCACGGCGAGGTCGGAGTCGGGTTCGGAGACCAGCCAGGTGTTGGTGCCGTCCAGGGTCATCGCGGACGGGTTGGGGGCCAGGACGTTCACGGCGCGCGCGGTCGCGGGGCCGGAGACGACCGTCCCGCGGGGTTGGCCGGGCAGGGCCGCAGCGTCGGTCATGCCGCGCCCCCCGTACGGACCCGCTTGGTGAACTCGTCGTGGCCCGGCCAGCTGAGCACCACCTCGCCCGCTTCCAGGCGCGCCCGGGCCAGCACCGGGGCCAGCTCCTGGTCCGCGGCCCCGGCGAGGGCCCCGGCGGCGGTGCCGTACGGCTCCAGGGAGCGCAGGGTGGCGATGGTCGGCGGCATCATCAGCAGCTCGCCCCGGTCGTAGCCGTCCGCGGCCTCGGCGGGTCGGACCCAGACGGTGCGGTCGGCCTCGCCGGACACGTCGCGGGTGCGCTGTCCCTCGGGCAGCGCCGCGACGAAGAACCAGGTGTCGAAGCGCCGCGGCTCGAACTCGGGGGTGATCCAGCGGGCCCAGGCCCCGAGCAGGTCGGAGCGGAGCAGCAGGCCGCGCCGGTCCAGGAACGCGGCGAAGGACAGCTCGCGGGCCACCAGGGCCCGCCGGTCCGCCTCCCAGTCCGCGCCGGTGGTGTCCCCGACGAGGGCGTCGGGGGCGGGCCCGGCGAGCAGGACCCCGGACTCCTCGAAGGTCTCGCGGACGGCGGCGCACACCACGGCCTGGGCCGTGGCGGTGTCGGGGGCGCCGAGCCGCGCGGCCCAGCTCTCCAGCGTGGGGCCGGCCCAGCCGACCAGCCGGTCGTGGTCGCGGGGGTCCACCCCGCCGCCGGGGTAGGCGTAGGCCCCGCCCGCGAAGGCCATGGTGGTGCGGCGGCGCAGCATGTGCACGGCGGGACCGGCGGGGGTGTCGCGGAGCAGCATGACGGTGGCGGCCCGCTTGGGGTCCACCGGGGTCAGGGTGCCGTCGGCGAGGGCCCGGATGCGGTCCGGCCATTCGGGCGGGTACCACTGGCCGCCCACGGCCGTGCCGCCCTGCCGCGCGTCCCGCGCGCGGTCCGTTTCCTGCCCGCTCCGGCCGTCCCGGCCGCTCTGACCATCTGCCATGGCCGGATGCTACGACCATCCGTGCCGATGTTCGAGGGGGGTTCCGGCCGTGCCGCCGTGATCAGTGCGCTGAGCTGCGCGGAAGCCCGTACGACCGGCTTCGGGGCCGGGCCCCGGAACGGCCGGCAGGGCACCCCGACCGGGCCGGCGAGGGGCCGGCGGCGCACCGGAAACGCGTCCGGCCGGCACGGGGCCGGCCGGGGTGGGCGCCGTCGGGCGCCCGGGGGGGGGCGTGCGGGGCACCGGGCCCCGCACGCCGCGCGTCAGTCGGCGACCTCGATGAGGAACTCGACCTCGACGGGAGCGTCCAGCGGGAGCACCGACACGCCCACAGCGCTGCGGGCGTGCACGCCCTTCTCGCCGAGGACCTCGCCCAGCAGCTCGCTGGCGCCGTTGATGACGCCGGGCTGCCCCGTGAAGTCGGGGGCGGAGGCGACGAAGCCGACCACCTTCACGACCCGCACGATCTTGTCCAGGTCACCGATGACCGACTTCACGGCGGCCAGGCCGTTGAGGGCGCAGGTGGCGGCCAGCTCCTTGGCCTCCTCCGCGGAGACCTCGGCGCCGACCTTGCCGGTCAGCGGCAGCTTGCCCTGCACCATGGGCAGCTGGCCCGCGGTGTAGACGTGGGCACCGGAGCGCACGGCCGGCTGGTACGCGGCCAGCGGCGGGACGACCTCGGGCAGCGTCAGCCCGAGCTCGGCCAGCTTCGACTCGACGGCACTCATGCCTTCTCCCGCTTGAGGTAGGCCACCAGCTGCTCGGGGTTCGGGCCGGGCACGACCTGGACCAGCTCCCAGCCGTCCTCGCCCCAGGTGTCGAGGATCTGCTTCGTGGCGTGGACGAGCAGCGGGACCGTGGCGTATTCGAACTTCTTCATGCGGGGAGCGTAGCCGCTGCCGCCGGATCTTCGAGACCTCTCGCCGCACCGGGCAGGGGGACTGGTTAGGCTCGACGCGTGAGCAGGCTCCAGGTGGTCAGCGGCAAGGGCGGCACCGGTAAGACCACGGTCGCCGCCGCACTCGCGCTCGCCCTCGCGACCGAGGGCAGGCGGACTCTACTCGTGGAGGTCGAGGGCAGGCAGGGCATCGCACAGCTCTTCGGCACGGAGGCGCTCCCGTACGAGGAGCGGAAGATCGCCGTGGCCCCGGGGGGCGGCGAGGTGTTCGCGCTCGCCATCGACGCGGAACGGGCGCTGCTGGACTACCTCCAGATGTTCTACAAGCTCGGCTCCGCGGGCCGCGCCCTGAAGAAGCTCGGGGCCATCGACTTCGCGACGACGATCGCGCCGGGCCTGCGGGACGTGCTCCTGACGGGCAAGGCCTGCGAGGCGGTGCGCCGCAAGGACAAGCAGGGCCGCTTCCTCTACGACCACGTGGTGATGGACGCCCCGCCCACCGGCCGCGTCACCCGCTTCCTGAACGTGAACGACGAGGTCGCCGGCCTGGCCCGGTTCGGCCCCATCCACAACCAGGCGCAGGCCGTGATGAAGGTCCTGAAGTCCCCGGACACGGCCGTGCACCTGGTGACCCTGCTGGAGGAGATGCCGGTCCAGGAGACCGCCGACGGCATCGCGGAGCTGGCGGAGGCCGGGCTGCCGGTGGGTCAGGTCATCGTGAACATGGTCCGCCCGCACCACCTGGACGAGGCCGCGCTGCGGGCCGCCTCCGGGGAACACCGGGCCGAGGTGGCGAAGGCGCTGTCCCGGGCGGGGCTGGGCGGGGCGCGGCGGGGCCAGGTCGCGGAGCGGCTGGTGGACCCGCTGCTGGAGCAGGCCGCCGAGCACGCGGTGCGGGTGGGGCTGGAGCGGGAGCAGCGGGCCGTGCTGGCCGACCTGGGCCGCACCACGTACGAGCTGCCGCTGCTGGGCGCGGGAATGGACCTGGCCGGGCTGTACGAGCTGGCCACCGAGCTGCGGAAGCAGGTGAGCACGGCGTGACCGAGGCCATGGGGGCGGTCCTGGGGCCGGACGCCCCGGACCGGCTGGAAGTGGACCGGCTGCTGGACGACCGGAAGACCCGGATCCTGGTGTGCTGCGGCTCCGGCGGGGTCGGCAAGACCACCACGGCGGCGGCCCTGGGGCTGCGGGCCGCCGAACGCGGCCGGAAGGTCGTCGTGCTGACCATCGATCCGGCGCGACGGCTGGCCCAGTCCATGGGCATCGACTCCCTGGACAACGTGCCGCGGCGGGTGCCGGGGGTCTCCGGGGACGGCGAGCTGCACGCCATGATGCTCGACATGAAGCGGACCTTCGACGAGATCGTCGAGGCGCACGCGGACGCCGAGCGGTCCCGGGCGATCCTGGACAACCCCTTCTACCAGTCCCTGTCGGCCGGGTTCGCGGGCACGCAGGAGTACATGGCCATGGAGAAGCTGGGCCAGCTCCGCGCGAAGGAGGAGTGGGACCTGATCGTGGTCGACACCCCGCCGAGCCGGTCCGCGCTGGACTTCCTGGACGCGCCGAAGCGGCTGGGGTCCTTCCTCGACGGCAAGTTCATCCGGGTGCTGATGGCCCCCGCGAAGGTGGGCGGCCGGGCCGGGCTGAAGTTCCTCAACGTCGGCATGTCGATGATGACGGGCACCCTCAGCAAGCTGATGGGCGGCCAGCTCCTCAAGGACGTGCAGACCTTCGTGGCGGCGATGGACACGATGTTCGGCGGCTTCCGGACCCGCGCGGACGCCACCTACCGGCTGCTCCAGGCGCCCGGTACGGCCTTCCTGGTGGTCGCGGCCCCCGAACCGGACGCCCTCCGCGAGGCCGCGTACTTCGTGGAGCGCCTCGCCGAGGACGACATGCCGCTGGCCGGCCTGGTGCTGAACCGCGTGCATGGCAGCGGGGCGGACGCGCTGTCCGCGGAGCGAGCGCTGGCCGCCGCGGAGAATCTTGACGAGGGCAGCATTGTGGATCAGGAGTCCGGGAAAGCTGCTCCTGACCCCGAGGGCTCCGGCCCGTCCGGGGACACCACGGCTCCCGAGGACGGCTCCCCCATCCCGCCCGAGGAACCGCACGGATCGCACGGATCGCACGAACGACCCGACGACCGGCACGACACGGACCACGCGCACGAGGCCGACGACGCCCGGGAGGGTCGACAGGACACGAGGACGACGACGCGGAAGGCATCCGCGCGGGGCACCGGCACGCCGGGTGCGTCGACGGCGGCCGACAGCGGGTCCGTCACGTCCGGGAAGTCCGGAGAAGAGGGCAGCGGTGGCTCGACGGACGCCGTCCCGGTGGACGAGATCGCGGCGGGGCTGCTGAGACTGCACGCCGAACGCATGCAGCTGATCGCGCGCGAGCGGCGCACGCGGGACCGTTTCACCTCACGGCATCCGGAGGTGGCGTTCACGGAGGTGGCCGCCCTGCCCGGCGATGTGCACGACCTCGCCGGGCTGCGGGCCATCGGTGACCGGCTCGCGGCCGGGCAGTCGGCCGGAGCATGAGGCACGTACCCCCGGCGGGTGGGCCGGCTCTTCCCTGTCGGAGAGCCGACGTACCCCTGGGGTACGACTGACGTCCGCCGCGGTCTACCCCGCGGCCGCGTACGTCTCGTACACGATGTCCGCGTCGGCGTCGACGTCCACGCCCAGGATGCCCGTACTGCGCTCGTACTCCGTGCGAGCGGTTTCGAGCAGCCTGCGCCAGGAGGTGACCGTGGGACGCCTGCGCAACAGCGCACGGCGTTCCCGCTCCGTCATCCCACCCCACACGCCGAATTCCACGCGGTTGTCGAGCGCATCGGCGAGGCACTCCGTGCGCACCGGGCATCCGGTACACACTGCCTTGGCCCTGTTCTGCGCCGCACCTTGAACGAACAGTTCATCCGGATCGGTAGTGCGGCAGGCTGCCTGCGCACTCCAGTCGGTTACCCAGCCCATCTAGGCGCCGTCCTCTCCCGAATCGAGGCTCCCCCACGGCGGTAGCGGCATATTCACCGCTGCCAGTTGAGGACGTTACGGAAGGTGGACACAGCGCAACACCCCCGTCGGGCCCAATCTTGAATGGCCCGAACGGACTATGCGTGAGCGGGAGATCACCCGACGGAGTGACCTGGCGACATGCCCGACCTATACCGCAATTCGGGGCATTTATCTCAACTCACATCGGACGCCGAATGACGGATGCGGCAGATTCGGACATGAGTCCACCCCTTTCGGGAAGGGTGAAAGTCGCACCGAGGGGTTGATGTACCGGGCCGCTGCTGTGACAGTTGGGAGCAGCTTAGGCCAAGGCATATACGCGTGTCCGGCGAATGAGAACGTAGGCTGCCCCCATGCCAAAGAAGCGCTCGGGCGGAGGGCTCACGGGGAGCCAGCAGGCCGCCAAGTTCCTCGGGGTCTCCGTTCTCTCCGGAGTCGTGCTGGCCGGTATCGCCATCCCCGCCGCGGGTGCGCTGGGCCTGGCGGCCAAGGGCACCGTCGAGGGATTCGACGAGATCCCCGCCAACCTCAAGACCCCGCCGCTGAGTCAGCGCACCACCATCCTCGACTCCGAGGGCGGACTGATCGCGACCGTCTACTCGCGCGACCGGAAGGTCGTCCCGCTGACGGCGATCTCCCCGTACATGCAGAAGGCCATCGTCGCCATCGAGGACTCGCGCTTCTACGAGCACGGCGCCGTGGACGTCAAGGGCATCCTGCGCGCGGTCAACCGCAACGCCCAGGAGGGCGGCGCGGCCCAGGGCGCCTCCACGCTCACCCAGCAGTACGTGAAGAACGTCTTCGTGGAGGAGGCCGGCGACGACCCGGCCAAGGTGGCCGAGGCCCAGCAGAAGAGCCTCGGGCGCAAGATCCGCGAGCTGAAGTACGCGATCCAGGTGGAAGAGGAGCTCGGGAAGAAGAAGATCCTCGAGAACTACCTCAACATCACCTTCTTCGGGCAGCAGGCGTACGGCATCGAGTCCGCCGCGCAGCGCTACTTCAGCAAGCCCGCCCGGGACCTCACCCTGGAGGAGTCGGCCCTGCTCGCCGGGCTGGTGCAGTCACCCAGCCGGTACGACCCGGTCAACGACGCCCAGGAGGCCACCCTCCGCCGGAACACCGTCCTCCAGCGCATGGCCGACATAAGGGACATCTCGCAGGAGGAGGCCGACCGTGCGAAGGCCGCCCCGATCCGCCTGAAGGTCACCAAGCCGAAGAACGGCTGCATCACCGCCGTCAGCGGCGCCGGCTTCTTCTGCGACTACGTGCGCGCCACCTTCCTCTCCGACCCGGTCTTCGGCAAGACCAAGGAGGAGCGGGCCAAGATCTGGAACCAGGGCGGCCTGACCATCCGGACCACCCTGGACCCGCAGTCCCAGGAATCGGTGAACGACTCCATCAAGGAGCACGTCTACCAGTCCGACAAGGTCGCCACGGCCGTCACCCTGGTGCAGCCGGGCACCGGCCGCGTCCTCGCCATGGGCCAGTCCCGCCCGTACGGCTTCGGCACCAACGAGACCCAGATCAACTTCTCGGTGGACCGGCGGCTCGGCGGCTCCAACTTCGGCTTCCCCACGGGCTCCACCTTCAAGCCCTTCGTCGCGGCCGCCGCCCTGGAGAAGGGCATGCCCGCCACGAAGACGTACGCCTCGCCGTACGAGATGGAGTACCCCAGCCCGGTGCAGACCTGCAGCGGAAACCCCTGGGTGAACACCAAGGGCGAACGGGTCCCCAACGAGAACGAGTCCGAGGTCGGCCCCTACGCCATGAAGGAGGCCATGGCCAAGTCGGTCAACACGTACTTCGTGGAGATGATCGGCGAGATGGGCCTGTGCCCCCTCAAGGAGATCACCGACAAGCTCCACGTGGTCCGCGCCGACGGCGTCAAGCTGCCCGACAGCCCGGCCGTCTCCCTCGGCACCGAGGGCATGTCCCCGCTGACCATGGCCAACGCCTACGCGGCCTTCGCCAACCGCGGGGTCTACTGCTCCCCCGTCGCCATCGAGTCCATCACCGACCCGCGCGGCAAGGCCCTCAAGGTGCCCAAGTCCAGCTGCGAGCGGGTGATGTCGGAGAAGACCGCCGACACCATCAACACCCTGCTGCTCGGCGTGGTCGACTCCGGCACCGGCCGCTCGGCCGGCCTCAGCGACCGCGACAGCGCCGGCAAGACCGGTACCACCGACTCCCGCCACAACGCCTGGTACGTGGGCTACACCCCGAACATGGCCGGGGCCACCTGGGTCGGTTCCCCCGGCAACAACCAGGTCTCGATGGAGGACATCACCATCGGTGGCCAGTACTACGACAAGGTCTTCGGTGGCGGTCTGCCCGGTCCGATCTGGCAGGACGCCGTCTCCGGCGCCCTGGCCGGACGCGAGGCCCCCGGCTTCGTGACCGTGCACATCCCGGACCCGGTCCAGCCCAACCCCGGCGGCAAGGGCAAGCCCGGCAAGAAGGGGAAGAAGGACAAGGGCCGGGACGGCAAGCCCGGCGACCGCGACCCCGGCGGCGACAACGGGGGCGAGAACGGCGGCGACAACGGCGACCGCGACCCGAACGGCGGCGGCGTCACCGACCCGCAGTTCCCGTTCCCGGGCGTGAGCCTCGACCCGGGCGGCCTGCTGGGCGGCCCGAACGGCTGAGCCGCACGGCTCTCGCAGCACGAAGGGGTGGGGCCCCGGCCTTGAAGGCCGGGGGCCCCCCCCCACCGCAGCGGAGCCCCGCGCCGCGAGGAGAACACGGCCGGACGGGAAGTAGAACTATAAACAGGAACCCGCCCGC